>JASHRK010000247.1 GCA_030037405.1 Acidimicrobiales bacterium
TGCCGAGACCCGAGCTCGAGTCGGACACCGACGCCATCGTGCGCGTCGACACCGTCACGATCTGCGGGACGGACCTGCACATCGTGAAGGGAGACGTCCCGGAGGTAACGAAGGGGCGCGTGCTCGGCCACGAGGCGGTCGGCACGATCGAGGCGGTCGGGAGCGGGGTGAAGAACTTCCGACCGGGGGCTCGCGTCCTCGTCTCGTGCATCAGCGCTTGTGGGTCGTGCCGCTTCTGCCACGAGGGACGTTACGGGCAGTGTCTCGGTGGCGGGGGGTGGATCCTCGGCCACCTCGTCGACGGCACCCAGGCGGAGTACGTCAGGGTGCCCTTCGTGGACAACTCTGCCTACGAGGTGCCGGCCGGCGTCGACGACGAAGCCATCATCATGCTCGCCGACATCCTGCCGACGAGCTACGAGGTCGGCATCCTCAACGGCGGCGTTCGCCCCGGCGACGTCGTCGCCATCGTCGGCGTCGGCCCCATCGGGCTCGCAGCGATCATGGCAGCCCGCCTCTACAGCCCGAGCCACATCGTCGCCATCGATCTCGCCGACAGCCGGCTGGAGGGGGCGAAGAGCTTCGGTGCCGATGTCGTCGTGAACAGCGGCAGAGTGGATGCTCTCGAGGCCGTAAAGGAGGTCTCGGGCGGTCTCGGAGCCGACGTCGCGATCGAGGCGGTCGGGGTACCGGCGGCCTTCGAGCTCGCCGCGAACCTCGCCCGACCGGGAGGTCGCATCGCCAACATCGGCGTCCACGGCGAACCGGCGCAGCTTCACCTCGAGGAGCTCTGGGCAAAGGACGTCACGATCACCACGGGTCTCGTGGACACCTACTCCACGCCGACTCTTCTCAGGCTCATCCAGTCGGGACAGCTCGACACGAGCCACCTCACGACGCACCGTTTCGCCCTGGAGGACTTCGAGGCCGCCTACGACGTCTTCGCGAGAGCAGGAGAGACAGGGGCACGCAAGGTGGTCCTCAGGCGCTCGTAAGGGTTCCTGTCAGCCAGGCTGACAGCTCTTCTTCCGCCGGCGCAGCCCGGCGGTCGCCAATTGGGTCTTTGGGCCCTAGCGAGCATGGAGCCTTCGGCGTTGGCTGAGACATGTGACTGCTCGGTGTGCAGCGAGTCGAGGAGGAGGAACGATGGCGAAGTTCTCTAGGCGAGCCTTCATCGGTGGCAGCACGGCCGTCGTCGGTGGTCTCGTGGTTGCCGACCACCTGAGGTTCTTCGAACCCCTCTCGAAGCTTGCCCCCGAGGGCTCGAACGATCTCTTGGGGGACCGCGAGAACGGGCTCCTGACAGGCAATGAGACCGTCTACAGGACCGGTCACTCGAACAACTGCGACGGCGCCTGCGGGCACCTCGTCCACGTCGTGGACGGGCGTGTCACGATGATCGGACCTGCCGCCTTCGGCGGCACGACCATCTCCGGGGCGCCTGCTCCGACCTTCCATCCCCGCATCTGCCTGCGAGGCCTGTCGCAGATCTCGAACACCTACAACCCCGACCGGGTGAAGTACCCCTACAAGCGGGTCGGCCCACGCGGCTCGGGAAAGTGGCAGCGCATCAGCTGGGAGGAGGCGACCTCGCTGATCGCCAGCAAGTTCCAAGAGGTCCAGGCGAAGTATGGCAAGACCTCCGTCTGGATCGCTCCCTACACGGGCTCCCTCGCTTTCATCGAGGGAGTCGTCGGGGCGGGGTTCCGCTTCGCGAGCGTGATCGGCGCATCGGCCGGCGACTCCGAAGGCGACAACGAAGGCGATTCCGCCACGCCAGCCGGCTGGAACTACCTGCTCGTCGATCCGACACTCCCCGCCAACGCCGGCGGCTTTTTCACCGGGCACGAGTCGGTCGACTTCATGAACGCGAAGACCATCGTCTTCTGGGCGAACAACGTCGCCGAGACCTCCATCCCCGACTGGCGCATCATGTGCGACGCGAGAGACGAGAAGGGCACCCGGCTCATCTCGATCGATCCCCGCTTTACCGTCACCTCTGCCCAGAGCGACCAGTGGCTGCCCATCCGTCCAGGAGCAGACGCCGCCCTCGTCGACGGGATCATCAACTACGTCATCGGGCACAAGCTCTACGACACCGGCTACGTCCGCAAGTACACCGTCGGGCCCTACCTCATCGATCCGAGGACCAAGAGGTGGCTCCGAGCGAACGAGGTCATCGCGGGGGCGAAGGACGACTACGTCGTCTACGACGAGTCGGACGGGCAGATCAAGGCGGCGGGCGACCCGTCGCTCAAGACGCCGGCCATCCTCGGCAGCTACCGGGTGGCGGGCCTGCGGGCACGCACGGCCTTCCAGGCTCTCGCCGACATGGCCTCCAAGTACACGCCCGAGTACACAGAGAAGCTGACAGACGTCCCCGCCGCCCAGATCGTCTCCCTCGCCAAGGTCTGGGGCACGAGCAAGCCGCTCGCTGTTCGGGTCGGCTTCGGGCTCTCGCACTGGTACCGCGGCGACCTCAGCATGCAGGCACTCGTCACGCTGCAGGCGATCACCGGCAACATCGGGGTCCACGGCGGGGGAGTGACGACCTTCGCCGGCGGGATGACGACGACGGCCTTCGACTTCACCGGGTTCTGGAGCCCCACCGGCAAGCTCTACACGCTGCTCGAGCCGATGGACTTCTGCGACGCCGTCGAGCACGACAAGCCGTTCCCGGTGCGCGCCGCCTGGTTCATGATCGACAACTTCGCTCAGCAGATGTCCGACCGCAACCGGGTGGTTGCCGCCATGAAGAAGCTCGATTTCATCGTCGTGTCGGACTACGTGCTCTCTGCGACGGCCGACATCGCTGACGTCGTCCTTCCCGCCTGCACCTACCTCGAGAAGACGGACCTTCTCTCCTCGAACAACTTCTACCTGCAGTACATGCCGAAGATCATCGACCCGCTCTTCGAGTCGAAGTCCGATCTCGACGCCATCCGCCTCGTCGCCGAGAAGATGGGCGTCGGCAAGTACTTCGACCAGAGCCCGGACGAGTACCTGCGCCAGATCATGCAGCTCGGCCAGCCGGACGAGAGCCCATTGCTGAAGGGCCTCACGTGGGAGCGGCTCACGAGCGAGGCTGTCCACCTCAACACCGAGCCGACGCCGTACGTCCCCTTCTTCAACAAGCAGTTCCCGACAAGGAGCGGCAAGATCGAGTTCTACGTCGAGATGCTCCTCCCGTACGACCAGGAGCTCTGTGACTTCAAGGAGCCGATCGAGGCCTGGCCGACGAACCCGCTCCACAAGAAGTACCCGCTCGTCTTCCTCTCCACGCACACGAGGTTCCGCACCCACTCGCAGTTCGTCAACCTTCCCTGGCTGAAGGAGATCAACTACGGGGGGCAGGGTTTCTTGGAGATCAACCCGAAAGACGCCCGGCCGCGCCGGATCGACGAGGGTGATGTCGTCCGTATCTTCAACGACCGGGGCCAGATGAAGGTGCGGGCCCGGCTCACCGAGTCGATGAAGCCGGGGGTCGTCAACTGCTACCAGGGCGGGTGGGACACGATCCGGGTGAAGAACTACATCGAGGGCCACCCCAACAACCTCACCCACCAGATCGCCAACCCGGCGCAGAGCGTTATCCCGAACTTCCCCTCCAACGCGGCCTACTACGACGTGCTCGTCGAGGTCGAGAAGGCATGAGGTGACAGCCATGGCAGCGAAGACAAAGAGCCGTACTCGTCACTACGCCATGGTGATCGACACGAACCGTTGTGTCGGTTGCTGGACGTGTGCCGTTGCCTGCAAGGAGGTCAACAACGAGCCACTCGGCTACTGGTGGAACCGGGTCCTCACGACGGCTCCCAACCAGTCGACGTCGGCCAAGCCACCCGCGAGCCCGAACATCGACGTCCCTTACGGCGTCTATCCGAACCTGGAGCTCGCCTACCTGCCCGTCGCCTGTCAGCAGTGCAACGACGCCCCCTGCGTGAAGGTCTGCCCCGTGCAGGCGACCTTCCGGCGGGACGACGGCATGGTGCTCATCGACTACAACCGCTGCATCGGGTGCCGCTACTGCATGGCGGCGTGCCCGTACGGGGTGCGTGTCTTCAACTGGGGTGGCCACGAGTACGCACCGGGCGGGACGGTCGGCTACGGCAAGGACTACTACGTCGACGGGCGGCTCGTCTTCACCCCGTACCGCCCGAAGGGGATCGTCGAGAAGTGCACCTTCTGCGTCGAGCGCGTCGACGTCGGCGAGAAGCCGTTCTGCGTCGAGAGCTGCCCGCTCGGCGCACGTGTCTTCGGTGATCTCGACGACCCCGACTCGGAGGTGAGCAAGCTCGTGAACGAGGGGGGCGCCGAGCAGCTGCAATCAGATCTCGGCACGGATCCGAACGTCTACTACCTGCCGGTCGCAAGGCGCGTGCCGGGCGAGAGCTGAGGAGGCAACCATGAGCACGGCAACGACGGCGCTTCGAGGCAAGGCAGCTCGCCCGGCGGGCCCGATCCGCTTGTGGTACACGGCCCTCGTTCTCGTCATGGCTTGGGGCCTCGCCGCCTGGATCTATGAGCTGCGGGTCGGCCTCGCTGCCACCGGCATGCGCGACGTCGTCTCCTGGGGCCTCTACATCTTCACGTTCGCCTTCTTCATCGGCCTCTCGGCCGGCGGCCTCATCATGGCCTCGAGCGCGGAGGTCTTCGGCATCAAGGCTCTGAAGCCGCTCTCCCGTCTCGGCGTGCTCTCGGCGGCGGCGTGCGTCTGCGTCGCCGCCCTCATGATCATCCCTGACCTCGGTAAGCCCTTCAGAGTAATAAACATCTTCATCCACCCGAACTGGAGCTCCCCACTCGTGTGGGACATCCTCATCATCTCGATCTACTTCGTCTTCTCGGTCGTGGACCTCTACGTCCTGCAGCGACATGTCAAGGAGCCGAGCCGCTGGCACACGACTGTGAGGGTGCTCGCTTACATCGGGCTGCCTACGGCCATCCTGCTCCACTCGGTGACTGCATGGATCTTCGGCCTGCAGATCTCTCGGCCCTGGTGGAACACCTCTCTCATGGCACCGCTCTTCGTTGTCTCGGCGATCCTCTCGGGCACGGCTCTCGTCACCCTCCTCGCCCTCGCAGCCGAGCGGTGGGGAGGCTTCAGCCTTCCCACCGAGACGAGGCGGTGGCTGCGAGGCTTCATCCTCGTCAGCCTTCTCCTCGACCTGTTCATGGTAGGAGCCGACTACGTCACGATGCTCTGGGGCAACGTCCCTGCCGCCAAGTCGGCCATCGACCTCGTTCTCCCGAACGGGCCGTGGTCCTGGCTCTTCTGGAGCGAGTGGGTAGTGGGCGGTGTCGTGCCACTCGCCTTCTTGCTCGTCCCGGCCCTGCGGAGGACGCCGGGTTCGCTCGGCATCGCTTCTGTCTTCGCCATCCTCGGCGTCTACGCCTTCCGGGCGGAGCTCGTCGTCGTTGGCTTTGTGAACCCGCTCGTGCAGTACCCGCCCGGCAACGCCGTCGGCACCTACAACCCGGCGACGAGCTCGTTCCAGATGATCGGTCGTTATCACCCGACCTGGGTCGAGTACGGCATCGTCCTCGGGCTGACGGCCCTCTTCCTGACGATCGTGACACTCGGCTACGAGGCCCTCAGGCTTCGAGGCTCGCCTCCTTCCGGTCCCGGTCCGGCCGCCCACGGCGACGAGCCTGGAGGGAAGGCGATGGCACTGGGCGGAGAGGTCGTCTGATGGACCGCTCGAGCGCCGTGGCGGCGATCGACCTCCTCTCACACTGGTGGACGAGACCGATCGAGAGCGAGGTCGACACTTGGCCCGCTGCGACAGAGATCGAAGAAGAGGTCCTCAGCCAACTGTCGGAGGGTGGGGAACGTGGGTCGGTCACGCCTCTCTGCTCGGCGATGGGGGAGTCGGCGAGCCTTCTCGACGAGTACGAGCGCCTCTTCGTCGGGCCCGGGCCCGTGCCCTGCCCGCCGTACGAGTCCTTCTGGCGCGAGGACGTGCCCGTCGACATCCGGCGCAGCCTGATGGGGCCCTGCACGGCGGAGGTGAAGGAGCTGTACGCAGAGCTCTCGTTGCAGGTCTCGCCCGCGTCGGGCGAGCTCGCCGATCACGTCGCCATCGAGCTCGAGGCGCTCGCCTACGCGCTCTCCGACGACTCGACGTCTCCTGTCGCCCGGGAGCTCTTCTTCGGCCACCTGCGCGGCTTCCTCCCCCGCCTTTGCCGAGCCCTCGCCCACAGTGCCGAGCTCCCCTTCTACCGAGAGCTCGCAGCTGTGACGATGAGCTGGATCAAGCCCATCGAGCGCTATCTCGAGCCGGCGGACGCCCCCTCCTAGGAGACTTCGGTGCAGACCACCGGCAACACCGTGGTACTGATGTGCTCCGACGTCGTCGGCGAAGACGGCCCGATCTCGATCGGCGCGATATCACGCGCGGTCTCGGGGCGAGCTCCCGCTTGCCGCCTCGTCACCGTCCGCGATCTCTGCTCGCGGAGAGGAGCCCTTCCCGAGGCGCTGCTTGCCCTGCAAGCGCGCAGGGCAGTCGTCTGCTGCGGCAACGCCGCCCGTTCGCGGGAGGAGATAAGAGCCTCCCTCGCCCGCTTCACCGTCCGCCTCGAGGCGGCAGAGATCGTGGACCTCTCCTCGACAGCAGAGGCGGAGCCGGGCGAGGTCTTCGAGCAGGCGGTCGCACGCCTGCGATCGGCCCTGGCAAGGATCTCGTGCAGCGAGACGGCCGCCTTCGTCCCGAGAGGGCGTCGCACCTCCCGTCCCTCCCGCCGTCAGGTTCTCGCTCTCTCGACTCGTGACTGGGCCGCCGAGGCGACCGAGTCATGCTCGATCGTGGGGCTGGAGGCGGAGGCGACCTCGCTCGTGGCGGAGGCAAGCAGGCTCGCCGCCGGCGTCGCCGTCATGTGCTCGAAGGTGACTCTGCCGCTCGGATCGAGGTGGCTCCCCCTCCAGGTCCCCTCCCTCGAGATGGTCACCGCCGGCTGGCCGCTTCAGATCGTCTCTGAAGGAGTGCCCGTGAGGCTGCTCAGCTGCGGCGACGAGCCCTGTGCTCACCACGGGGTCGAGCTCACGGCCTTCTGCGCTCAGGTGCTCGAAGCGCTCGCCCCCGAGCAGAGCCGGCTGCTTCTCGGCGGGGGAGAGAGCGCACTTACGCATGACCCGCGGCCGGCGCCGGGGGACGCCGTCTCGGCCGTTGCGACGGCGAGGTCGATCACGCTACGCGAGCCGCAGGCGACGATCCGGGCGCTCTCCGCTCTCGCATCAGGTGGTCGCGGCGAGATCTCGTGGCAAGTCGAGTCCGCCCTCAGCCCGCTCGGAGAGGTCCGGATAGACGCCTCCGCCTGCTCGGCATGCGGCTGCTGCGTGTCGGCCTGCCCGACGAGCGCTCTCGCCATCGAAGGTGGCGACGAGGACCACCCCGTAAGGATCACGTTCGAACCCGCTTCGTGCTCAGGCTGTGGTGCTTGCGTTCCTGCCTGCCCTGAGGGTGTCGTGGCGCTTCGCCAGCTTGTCGGCTCGGCGAGCCTGGCACCTGCTCGCTTGCCGCTCGTCGAGGTAACGCCGGATGAGCGTTGCATCTCGTGCGGCAGGCCACTCCTCGCCCGTCTCTCCATCGCACCAGTGGCGGGGCGCCTCGCCGGCTCCCATCCCGAGGTCGCTCGGCTCCTCTCCGAAGGTCGCTGTGCAGATTGCGTGCTTGCGGGGGTACCTCTCACCGCCTCCATGACACGACTGCACGAAGGAGGAGCAGATGTCAACCGATTACCTTCCGGAGATCTATGTCCGCTTGCGGGCGGAGTTCCCTGAGGTCGCCGCCGTCCTCGACTCGCTCGGCCAGGCGACCTCTGTGGCCGGCCCGCTCGACGAACGCACACAGCGTCTCGTGAAGCTCGGCATCGCCGTGGGTGCGCAAGCAGAGGGTGCAGTCCGGTCCAACGCCCGCCGGGCACTCGAGGCCGGGGTATCCAACGAAGAGCTCATGCACGTGGTCGCCCTCACCATCTCCACGCGAGGATTCCCTGCGGCGGTGGCAGCGTTCTCGTGGATCAAAGAGGTCATGATGGCCGGGTCGTAGCGACCTTGCCCCGATGACGAGACCGCATCGCCCTCAGCCGAGGACGCGGGGGATCATGTAGAGGCCGAAGACAATGACGGCGAGGCACAAGGCAGTGGCAAGAGCCCTCCATGACCCGTGCATCCGCTTTGAGTGGGGGAGCACCCGTGCCTCGAGCACGAGGAGCAGCCCGAGGACGAGGGGTAGCAGCAAGGCGTTCATCACCTCGACGTCGATGACGAGGCCTACGAGGTCAGCGCTGAGGAGGACGACGACGGCGCCGATGACGTAGGCAGCGACGTAGGCGAGGTAGAAGCGGTAGTTCTCCCTTCCGGCGCGCTCGTTGAGGCTGTGACACCACCCGAGCACTTCGGCGATCCCCCAGGACCCGGCGAGGGAGACGACGAGAGCTGCGACGAGCGACGCGCCGAGCATGGCCGCCCCGACGAGAGCCTTCGACGCGCTGGCGCCGATGGCGGGCGCGAGGGCGTTGGCAAGCTCTCCGACGGAGCCCAGCCCTCGATGAGTGTCGTCACGTGGGGCCGTGGCAGCGAAGGCGACGATGACGACGATCATGATCGCCTGGGTGATGACGGCTCCGACGGCGGTGTCGCGGCGCTCTGCCGGGAGCGCGGCGGCAGTGAGTCCTTTGTCGACGATGGCGCTTTGCTGGTAGAAGATCATCCAGGGCATGACGACGGCGCCGACGTTGGCAGCGAGAAGGAACAAGAACGAGCCGTCCCCGATCGGGAGGCTCGTGGTGCCCTTCAGCATCTCGGGCAGGTGGGGGTGCGTGAGCAGCATCGCCGGGACGAAGGCAAGCTCGGCCAACCCGAGGGCGACGCCCACGCGCTCGACGCGACGGTAACTCCCGGCGAGAGAGAGCGCTACCAGGAAGGTCGTTGCCACGGGCACGCTCACCCATCTCGACACCCCGAACATCTCGCCAACTCCGGCGATGCCAGCGAACTCGGTGAAGAGCGCTCCGACGGCGGAGGCGAAGAGGGTCGTCCCCGAGACAACTGCCCACTTGGCACCGAGATGCTCACGGATCAGGGAGCCGTGGCCCTTTCCCGTCAAGACCCCGAGGCGAACGACGATCTCTTGCACCACGATGAGGACCGGGACGAGTGCCAGCTCCGGCAGCACCATGGCGTAGCGGAAACGCGCTCCGGACTGGGCGGCGGTGAGGAGCGAGCCAGCGTCGGTGTCGGCGAGCATGACGATGAGGCCGGGGCCCCATACGGCTAGCAGCCCGACGACGAAGCGTCGTCTCCCGTGCAAGCCGTGTGGATGCGACCGTAGGCCATCGGTCGTGGAGGCTCCGGCGGCGGAGACCGTCGTGAGCTTCCCCGGCGTGAGCTCGCCCTTAATAGCCAGTGGTCAGGTGCTCCGTGTCGAGCAGGAGGACCTCCACGCACTCGCCCGCCCGGGCGCCGTCACCGTCAGGGAGGATCGCAAGCGCGTTCGCACCGGCCATGGAGTGGAGCTGGTGCGATCCCTGCTCGCGAAGCGCCCTTACCTGGAGCCTCCCATCGCCGCGAGCCTGGACGACGACGCGCACGACGTGGTCTCGTCCGTCCCGTTTGCGGTACATGTCAGCTGCGGCAACGGCGGAGAGGCGAGGTCGGTCGAGGTTCTCGTGACCGGCCATGTAGCGAAGCGCCGGCCGGACGAGCAACTCGTAGGAGACCAGGGCTGCCACTGGGTTCCCCGGCAAGCCGAAGAGCACCGTCTCGCCCATCGTGGCAAAGGCGAAGGGCTTTCCGGGCTTGACGGCGACATGCACCGACCGCATGGCGCCGTTGCTGAGCTGCCAAAGCACGAGCTTCACGGGATCGCGATCGCCGGCACCCACCCCGCCGCTCACGATGACAGCGTCGCAGCTCGACCCTGCCCTCTCGATGACGGAGGCGATGGTCGTCTCGTCGTCGGGCACTACGCCGAGATCGACGGCGTCGAAGTCGTCCCTGCGAAGCTGGGCGATGAGAGCCGGCCGGTTGGAGTCACGGATCTGCCCGCGCTTGAGCGTTCCTGCGGTCTCGACGAGCTCGTCACCGGAGGAGAGGACGCCTACTCGGGGCCGCGGGTACGCGAGGACGGTCTCGATCCCGAGACTGGCAAAAACACCGATGTGCGCCGGAGTGAGAAACGTCCTCGGCACGAACACCTCCGAGCCCGCTTCGAGGTCCTCGCCGGCGTACCTGACGTTCTCGCCCCTCTCGGCGCTCTCCTTCACGAGGACGACTCGGCCTGAGTAATCGGTCTCGGTGTGCTCCAGCATGCACACGGCATCGGCACCGCAGGGAAGAGGCGCCCCCGTCATGACGCGCACCGCTCTTCCCCGTCTCACCACGATGCCCTTGTCTTCGCCCGCCAGAACCGTCCCGACGACACGCAACCGTGCCGGCACCGTGGCCACGTCCGACGACCTCACGGCGTACCCGTCCATGGCCGAGCGGGTGAACCCGGGAACGGCCTCCCTCGCGTGGACGAGCTCGGCGAGGACATGGCCGGCGGCGTCGCCCAATGCGGTCCATCGTGGCGCGAGAAGGACGCAGTGCTCGACAACGAGCTCTCTTGCCTCGGACAGCCCCATCATCACGGAGGGAGGCATGGCGCCGGGCGCTCTTGTGATCACATCGAGGTCTTCCTCTTTCACGTTGCTCAAGGTCCATCTCCTCCTCACATCTCTAGGGAGAGCATGAACGAGGTCGGGCATCGGGAGCAGGGCCTAAGGTCCTCAAATCTCTGCCGCTTGCCGTGGCAGCCACGAGTCGTGACCTTCGGCCCTACCTCGCGGCCCTCTCGTTGGCGCACCTTGGAGACATGAGTTGGCGTCGTCGTGA
>JASHRK010000248.1 GCA_030037405.1 Acidimicrobiales bacterium
TGCTGGCGGGGTGGTCCTCGGGGTCGAAGTACCCGCTCCTCGGGTCGGTGCGGGCGAGCGCCCAGATGATCAGCTACGAGGCGGCGATGGGACTCGCCGTCATCGCCGTCGTGCTCGAGACCCACTCGCTCTCGACGCGCTCCATCGTGGCGGCACAGGCGGCCCACTTCTGGGACTGGGGAGTGTTCCGCACCGGGATTGTTCCCTTCATCATCTTCTGGATCGCCGTCACGGCCGAGCTCAACAGGCCTCCGTTCGATCTCGTCGAGGGCGAGCAGGAGCTCGTGGGCGGCTTCCACACGGAGTACTCCTCCATCCGTTTCGCCATGTTCTTCCTCGCCGAGTTCATGAACACGATCACGATGTCGGCCATCATGGTGACGCTGTTCTTCGGCGGGCCCGACGGGCCGGGCTTCCACTTCCTCCGCTGGCTCTGGCCGATCCTCTGGTTCGCCGGCAAGACCTTCGTCTTCCTCTACATCTACATATGGATCCGGGCGGCCCTCCCTCGGCTCCGCTACGACCAGCTCATGGACCTCGGGTGGAAGAGGCTGATCCCGCTCTCGCTCGGCTGGCTCCTCGTGATCGCCGGCGTCCTCATCTCGGCCGCCTGGGGCTTTGCCATCTTCGGCGGTTGCGTCGTGGCCGGCGTCCTCCTCTACCGAGCCCTCGCCGTCAGCCAGGCGCGACGAAAGCTGGAGGCCGAATGAGCCTGCCCAGCTTCTTCGGCGGCTTCCGGGTCACCCTGCGGCAGGTGCTCGAGCCGCGGGTCACGCGCCAGTACCCGAAGGAGAAGCAGCCGAAGCCGCCCCGCCTCCATGGCCGCCACGTCCTCAGCCGCTACGAGGACGGGATGGAGAAGTGCATCGGGTGCGAGCTCTGCGCGGCGGTCTGCCCGGCCGACTGCATCTACGTCCGGGGGAAGGACAACCCGCCCGAGTCGCCCGTCTCGCCGGGCGAGCGCTACGGGTTCGTCTACGAGATCAACTACCTCCGCTGCATCCACTGCGACCTTTGCGTCGAGGCGTGCCCGACCGAAGCCATCACGGAGTCGAAGATGTTCGAGTTCTCCTTCACCAGCCGTGCCGACGCCATCTACACCCGCGAAGAGCTTCTCGTCGACGACGACGGGAGGCCGCAGAAGCTCCCCTGGGAGGACTGGCGCGAGGGGGACGACGAGCACACCTCCGGCTGGATGCGGGCGACGGCGCCGGCCGGCTCAGCCGCCTACGAAGGGCAGGTGCAGTGGTCGGGCGAGCTCGGCTACGGGGTAAGGACGCCCGAGGGGGGCCAGAGCGGGCGGCGCGACGACTCCCGGACGGGGAACATCTCGATACGTGCCGTCGAGGCAACGAAGATCCCGCGTCGGGCAGGGGGGAAGGTGATCTGATGCTCCATCCCATCGTCGCGTCGGCGACGATCCCCGACGCCCTCACCTTCGCGATCGCCGCCGTCATCTCCGTCATCGGGGCTCTTGGCGTCGTGCTCTCGCGTAACCCGGTCCACTCGGCCCTCATGCTCATCATGACGCTTTTCGGCGTCGCGGTCCTCTTCGTCGAGGAGGACGCCCAGTTCCTCGCGGCAGTGCAGGTGATCGTCTACGCCGGGGCGATCGTCGTCCTCTTCCTCTTCGTCATCATGCTGCTCGGAGTCGACCGGGAGGAGTCGCTCAAAGCCGAGCCCCTGCCTGCCCAGCGTTACCTCGCGCCCCTGCTCGGCATCCTCGCGCTCGTCGAGGTGGTCCTCCTTGCCCGCGGCCGCTGGCCGACGGGGGCGCACTCGGTGGCAGGGCGGGCGGAGGGCACCGGGCACACCAACATCTACCTGCTCGGAAGGTCGCTGTTCACCACCTATCTCCTCCCCTTCGAGATCACCTCGGCGCTCCTCGTCATCGCCGTGATCGGTGCCGTCCTCCTCGCGAGGAGGCCGAGACGGGAGGCGACGGTTCAGGACGAAGAGGCGGCGACCGAGCTGGAAGGAGCCGATCGATGAGCATCCCTGGCAGCTTCTATCTCACCTTGTCGGTCGTGCTCTTCTCGATCGGCGCCATCGGCCTCCTCGTGCGCCGCAACGTCCTCGTGATGTTCATGTGCGTCGAGCTCATGCTGAACGCCGCCAATCTCGCCTTCGTCACCTTCGCCAGGGAGCTCAACGACATCGGTGGCCAGGTCGTCGTCTTCTTCGTCCTCGTCGTGGCGGCAGCCGAGGTCGTGGTGGGCCTGGGCATCATCGTCGCCATCTTCCGCCGCCGCGTTGGCGCGACGGCCGACGACATCCACGTGCTGAAGGGCTGAGCGACGACGTGATCCACGCCGCCTTCCTTATCCCCCTCTTCCCTCTCGCCGGCTTCGCCGTCCTTGCCGCCTGCGGGAGAAGGCTCGGCAACCCGCTCGCCGGCTGGCTGGCGACCGCCATGGTGGCGGCGAGCTTCGTCGTGACCGTGATCGTCTTCGCGGGGTTGTTCGAGAGCTCGTCGCACCACCGCAGCTTCACCCAGACCTGGTGGACCTGGTTCTCGGTCGACCGCCTGCACGTGACGGCGAGCATTCTCGTCGACCCGCTCTCGATGACGATGGCGCTTTTCGTCACCGGCGTGAGCGCTCTCATCCACCTCTACTCGATCGGCTACATGGAGCACGACGGCCAGTTCCCGAAGTTCTTCGTCTACATGAACCTCTTCGTCTTCTCGATGCTGATCCTCGTGCTCGGAGGCAGCTTCCTCATGACCTTCCTCGGCTGGGAGGGCGTCGGCGTCTGCTCGTACTTCCTCATCTCCTTCTGGTTCGACCGGCCGAGCGCGGCGAGCGCCGGCAAGAAGGCGATGATCTACAACCGCATCGGCGATGCCGGCTTCCTCCTCGCCATGTTCCTCATCTTCGAGCGCACAGGGTCGCTCCAGTACGAGACCGTCTTCGCGAGGCTCGGGCACGTTGGCACCGGGTCGCTCACGGCGATCGCCCTTCTTCTGTTCCTCGGCGCCGTCGGCAAGTCGGCGCAGCTTCCTCTCTACCCGTGGCTCGCCGACGCCATGGAGGGCCCGACGCCCGTGTCTGCTCTCATCCACGCTGCCACGATGGTGACCGCCGGTGTCTACCTCATGTGCCGCATCAACCCGATCCTCTACCGGGCGCCGGACGCCGCCCACGTCGTGGCGATCATCGGAGGGGTGACGGCGTTCCTCGGGGCGACGATCGCCTGCGCCCAGAGAGACATAAAGAAGATCCTCGCCTACTCGACGATCTCCCAGCTCGGGTACATGTTCATGGCGGCCGGCGTCGGTGCCTACGTGGCAGCGGTCTTCCTCATGCTGACGCACGCCTTCTACAAGGCGCTCTTGTTCCTCGGCGCCGGATCGGTGATCCACGCCATGGACGACGAGCAGGACACCAAGCTCATGGGTGGGCTGCGCAGGATCATGCCGATCACATCGGTGACGTTTCTCATCGCCTGGCTCTCCATCGGCGGGTTCCCGCCCTTCTCCGGGTTCTGGTCAAAGGGCGAGGTGCTCTTGAACGCCTACGGCTTCAGCCCTCTTCTCTACGCTCTCGGCGCCCTCACGGCCGTCCTCACGGCCTACTACCTCGGTCGCTGCTACATGCTCGTCTTCTCCGGCCAGGCCCGGTGGACGGAGGCTCGCCGGAGCGGCGACGGTCACGGCCACGGCTCGGGCGGCGAGGCGCTGCACCCCCACGACCCGAGCTGGGTGATGACCGCCCCGCTCGTCGTGCTCGCCTTCTGCTCAGTCTTCGCCGGCTTCATCGACCTGCCCTTCCATCCAGACCTCGTCTTCCTCGAGCGCTGGCTGAGCCCGGTCCTCGGCGACAGGCTCTTCTCGCATCACTTCACGGCCTCGACGGAGATCCTCTTCGGGGTCGTCGACGGCGTGCTCGCGGCACTCGGGATCGCCATTGCCGTGAGCTTGTGGCGCACGGCGGTGAACCGGAGGGAGGTCGAGCCGGCGTTCTTGCAGAGGGCCTGGTACATCGACTGGAGCTATGACCGCCTCATCGCCCGTGGGTCGACTCTTTTTGCCGGGTTCGCCTCAGCCGTCGTCGAGACGAGGGTCATAGACGGCGCCGTGAACGGGGTCGCCCTCATCGCCCGGTCGGCGGGCGGGGCGCTGCGGCGAGCACAGACCGGGTACGTCCGCAACTATGCCCTCGGGGTGATGGCCGGTCTCGTCGTCCTTCTCGCCTACGTCCTGTCGAGGGCGTTCTCGTGAACCCCGCCTTTCCCTTCCTCACGGTGCTCGTGCTCCTGCCGGCAGGAGCAGCGCTCGTCGTTGCCGCCGTCCCCAGCAGCGCGCGCCTGGCCGTCCGTGCCGTCGGGCTTGCGGGCTCTCTCGCCACCCTGGGCTTCGCCATCGCCACCACCGTCGAGTTCAGCGGAGGTCGGGGCACCTTCCAGATGGTCTCGGTCCATCCCTGGATCTCGTCGCTCGGCATCTCGTGGTCGCTCGGCATCGACGGCATCTCTCTTTTCCTCGTGCTCATGACGACGGTGCTCTTCCCCGTGGCATTCGCCGCCGCGGGAGACCAGAGCTGCGACAAGTCCTTCGTCGCCTGGATGCTCGTCCTCGAGGCCGCCTGCATCGGCAGCTTCCTCTCCCTCGACGTGCTCATCTTCTTCCTCTTCTTCGAGCTGACGCTCGTGCCCGTCTACTTCCTCATCTCCGGCTGGGGCCACGAGCGGCGCGGCTACGCGGCGACGAAGTTCTTCCTCTACACCCTTGCGGCCTCGGCCTTCCTCCTCGTCGGCATCCTCGCCCTCGTCGCCATTCACGCCAACGAGACGGGCGTCACCACCTTCGACGTACGCCAGCTGGCGAGCACGCGCCTGTCGGGGACCGAAGGAGTCGTGCTCCTCCTCGCCTTCACCGCCGCTTTCGCCGTCAAGGCGCCCATCTTCCCCTTCCACACCTGGTCGCCCGACGCATACCGGGAGTCGCCTGCCGCCGGTGCCGTCGTCCTCGCCGGCGTCATGGCCAAGCTCGGGACCTACGGCATCGTGCGCTTCGACCTCGAGCTCTTCCCGAGAGCCGTCGTCACCCTGGCGCCGCTGATCCTCACGCTCGGGGTCATCGGCATCATCTACGGCGGCATCGTGGCGGCCGTCCAGCGCGATCTGAAACGCCTCGTCGCCTACTCCTCTCTCGCCCACATCGGCTTCATCGTCGTCGGGGCCTTCGCCCTCACGGGCCCGGCGCTCTCGGGGGCGGTGCTCCAGATGGTGAACCACGGGATCTACACGGCGGCCCTGTTTCTTCTCATCGCCATGATCTACAAGCGGCTCGGGTCCTTCTCGACGGCCGACCTCACCGGCCTCCAGTCGAAGGCACCCGTGCTGGCGGGCGTGTTCACGGTCACGATGCTCGCCTCGATCGGCGTTCCCGGCCTTAACGGCTTCGTCGGGGAGTTCCTCATCCTCTCGGGCACCTTCCTTACCCATCGATGGTGGGCGGTGGTCGCCACGGCCGGCGTCGTCCTCGCCGCCGTCTACCTGCTCTGGGCCTACCAGCAGGTGTTCCACGGCGTGCCGACCGATCGGGAGGCGGCCTTCACGGAGATGACCTGGCGAGAAGGGCTCTACATGGCGCCCCTCGTGGCCATCATCGTCTTCCTCGGCGTCTTCCCCGGCCCTGTGCTCAGCCGGATCACTCCCTCTGTCGACCGGCTGCTCGAGCATGTCGAAGCAGTCGCCCACCCGAGGGTTCCTGCCCTCGGCAGGCCAGAGCGGGCGAGCACTTTGAGCGTCCGGGTCGGGACGGCCGAATATCGAGCCACCCGCGGAGGGGTCAAGGCGGCGGAAGCGAACCGGCCGGAGGCGGGCAAGTGAGCGGGTCCGGCCTTCTCGGTGCCGCCAGCGGCTTCAGCGTGCCGCACATCGACTACACGGCCCTCCTCCCCGAGCTCGTCATGATCGGCGGCGCGCTCGTGCTCCTGATGGCGGGGGCGCTCACG
>JASHRK010000249.1 GCA_030037405.1 Acidimicrobiales bacterium
ACATCGTCACCCATTGCTTCCACGCCAACGAGGGAGGGATCTTCGGGCCGGACGGGAGGCTCTTCCCCGAGGTGCGGCGGGCCCGGCAACGGGGCGTCATCTTCGACGTAGGTCACGGGCAGGGGAGCTTCTCCTACTCGGTGGCCCGGGCGGCGCTCGCCCAGGACTTCCCGCCCGACAGCGTCTCGAGCGACCTCCACTCCCACAACGTCGAGGGCCCGGTCTTCGACGAGACGACGACGCTCTCGAAGCTGCTCCACTGCGGGATGACGCTCTCGGAGGTGGTGGAAGCGGCGACGTCGGCCCCGGCCGCCGCGATCGACCGCCTCGCCGAGGTCGGGACCATCGCCGTCGGGCGGGAGGCCGACCTCACCGCCCTCGAGCTACGCCCGGGTCGCTGGTCCTTGCCCGACGGGGCCGAGGAGGAAGAGGTGGTCGAGACTCTCGTGGTGCCCCGTCTCGTCGTGCGTGGGGGGCGCGCCATACCGGTCGAGCCCTTGGCGCGGGGGGTGACGGAGCTCGAGGTCGCGCCCGGCTGAGATTTCGCGGGTGCGTTCCCCCGCTCGCGCCGCGGCTGCCGCCTCCGACAGCCTGGCGGAGCCTGCCGGAACGGATTGTCCACGTTTTGTGGTCGGGGGCGACCGGGGGTGACCGGGGGGCGTGAGGCAGGACGACACCTCGTTTTGTGGACATGAGTACGCGCATGCGCGGTGGAATGTCCACGTTTCGTGGTCGGGGGCGACCGGGGGGCGTGAGGCAGCGCGACACCCTCGCATGCGCGCACTGAGGTCCACAAATCGGTAAAAGTGGCCTCGCCGACCCGGCGTCGCCCCGGCCTCGCTCCCCGAGTCGCCGGCCCGGCATCACCCAAGGAGCACGCCAGGGTTCATGATTCCGTCTGGATCGAGTGCGCTCTTGACTGCCGAGAAGGCTGCGAGCTCGCTCTCGCTCCGGCAGAGCGCCAACCACCGCCGCTTGGCCCGCCCGATGCCGTGCTCGGCGCTGATGCTTCCCGAGAGAGAGGCCACGAGGCGGTAGAAGGCGTCCTCGACCTCCTCGGCCCTCGCGAGAGCCCCGATCACGTTGACGTGCAGGTTGCCGTCACCCGCGTGACCGAAGAGAAACGTCCGCGCTCTTGCCACCACCGCCGCAACCACTCCCGGCGCCTCGACTACGAGCTCGGCGAGTCGTCCAGGCGCGACGGCGACGTCCATCTTGATGGGAGTTCCCAGCCTTGAGATGGCTTCGGTATGGGCCTCGCGGTAGCGCCAGAGCTCCGCCCGCCTGGAGGAGTCGGTGGCGACGGCAGCCTCGCCGAGATCTGCGAGCGACTCGACCGCCCCAGCGAGGTCACCTGTCGGATCGCTTTCGCCGGCGCACTCGACGAGCAGGTAGGCGGGCGAGGGAGTGGCGAAAGGGGGAGGAAGGCCAAGGTGAGCGCAGACAAGGGCGACACCCTCGTCGAGGACGAGCTCGATCGACTCGACTGAGGACACGCCACGGCGTAGCTCGGCTGCGGCTCTGGCGGCGGCCGCCGGCGAGGCGAAGGAGAGGAGAGCAGTCACCCGCTCGTGGAGAGCTTCGACGAGGCGAAGTCGCGCCGCCGTGACGACCCCGAGCGTCCCCTCGCTCCCGCAGAGGAGCCCGGCCAGGTCGTAGCCCGTATTGTCCCGCTCGAGCCCGTTCAGGTGGGAGACGAGGCTCCCGTTGCCGAGCACGGCCTCGATGCCGAGGAGCTGACGGCGGGTCCCCCCGTGGCGGAGCACCTGCAGGCCGCCGGCGTTGGTGCCCACGGTGCCGCCGACCGTGGCGCTGTCGCGGGCCGCGAGGTCGACCCCGTAGGCCCAGCCGGCTTGCTCGGCGGCACGCTGGAGGTCACCGAGCGTCACGCCGGCGCCCGCGGTCACCTGTCCCGAGGTGCCGTCGACCGCTCCCAGCTCGGAGAGGCGTCGGAGGCTCAGGACGAGCTCGCCGTCGAGGGGGACCGAGCCGCCGACGAGACCGGTGTTGCCGCCCTGGGGGACGATCGCTACGCCCTCTCGGCGGCAGGCGACCACGGCGGCGGCGACCTCGGCGGTCGCCCCCGGGCGGGCGACGGCTCTTGCCTGCCCCTTGAAGCGACCCGTCCAGTCGACGCTGTAGCTCTCGGTCATGTCGGGGTCCGTGAGGAGATGCGCAGGCGTGAGTATTTCGGTGAGCTCGCGAAGCAGGGCCTGAGGGAGACCCAAGCCTTCCATCTAGAGCTGCCTCGCCTGCCCACCGCGGACGACGAGGCGCGGAACGAGGAGCACGGCGGCGAGCTCTGTCTCACCGGTCCCGTCCGTGAGCGGCCAGCTCCCCTCCCTGAGCTCGAGACCGGTAACGTCCCCCTGCCGCCCCGGCGTGAGGGATCCGACGACGTCTTGGCGCCGGATGGCGGCTGCCGGCGCCGACGTCGTGGCGCTCACGACATCCGCGATGCTCATGCCGCAGTGGAGCAGCTTCGCGAGCGTCGTCACCTGGTCGAAGGCGGGACCGGCGACGTTGTGGGCGTGGATGTCGCTCGAGATCGTGTCGGGGGGGAAGTCCTGGGCAAGCGCCGCCCTCGCCACCGAGTACGAGAAGCTCCCTCCGCCGTGGCCGACGTCGAAGAGGACGCCGCGCTTGCGGGCGTCCAGGACGGATCGGTGGAGGCGCCCGTCCCCGTCGAGGAGCCCGCCTCCCTCGCCCGGATGAAAGCAGTTCCCGACGATGTCGCCCTCGCCGAGACGGTCGAGGAGCCACGAGATCGGCTGGCGCATGCCGACGACGTGAGCTCTCAATGGGAGCTCGAGCTCGTCGGCGGCTCGCCGTGCGGCTGCGAGGGCCGCTTCGCCTTCGTCACCCACCATCATGTGGCCGAGGCGAACGCTGATGCCGACGACCACCTCGGCGTTGTCGCGTGCGACGGCGATCGTTTCTGCAGGAGAGGCCCAGCGGGGATCTTCGAGCTCTCCCACGAGATCGGTCACGAGCCCCTGGACGGCGACGTTCAGGAAGGCGTAGATGCGAGTAGCTGCGGGTTCGACCACGTAGCGGCGGAAGCCGGGGAACGTCTGGGCGCCCGACGAGCCGGCGTCGACGGCCGTCGTGACCCCGCGGGCGAGGCAATGCGAGTCGGCATCGACGCCGTAGTGGGAGACGCCCTCGTAGAGATGGGCGTGCAGGTCGATGAGGCCGGGAACGAGCACGAGCCCCGAGGCGTCGACGGTGTCGACCGCCCGCCCGACGGAGCCGACTGCGGCGATGCTGCCGTTCTTGAAGGCGACGCCCCCGAGGGCGTCGATCCCCTGGGCGGGGTCGAGCAGGCGGCCGCCGACGATGGCGAGATCTGCGAGGTCAGCAAGGTCGGTGCTCACGCCGAGCCGAACCTAACCGCTGTGGAGGTGGCCTCGCCAACCCTCAGGCGTGTTTGCGGAGGTGCCAGAGCCCGGTTCGTGCAGGTTTCGGACACTGCGCTCGCACCACTTGAGATTCGGTGGAATCCTTGCGCGCGGGATCGTGTTTTGATGAGCGGTCGGGAGGGTCAAGATGACCGAGACGGATGCCAGGCGTTCGTGGAAGGCGAGAGGTGAGCTCAGCCGTCGCCAACTCTTGAGCTCAGGGCTGGGAGGAGCGCTGGCCATCGGCGCGGGAGCGCTCGCCGCAGCATGTGGCTCATCGAGCACGTCGCCCTCTCGCGTTGCCCATGCGCCGACGCCGCGTCCGAAGCGGGGAGGGACGCTGCGCGCCGCCCTCGTGGAGGGGGGGTCGAGTGCCGATACTCTCGATGCAGACAACGGGCTTACCGGCATGGACTTCTCCCGCATCATCCAGCTGTACGACCCGCTGGTCAACATCAGTCTCTCGGGCGGTCTCGAGCTGCAGCTTGCCGAGTCGATTGAGGCGAACGCAGGCGCAACCTCGTGGACGATCCGCCTCCGCCCCGACGTTACCTTCCACGACGGCAAGAGCCTGACTGCCGAGGACGTCGCCTTCACCTTCCAGCGCATCCTCAACCCGAAGAACCCGCTCGCGGCAGCGTCCTCGCTGCGTGCCCTTGACGTCGCCAACGCCCGTGTGCTCGACAAGCTCACCCTTCGCGTGCCCTGCCACACGCCCTTCTCGACCCTTGTACAGAACCTGGCTGACTACGACGTCTACATAGTGGCGCCTGGCTACGATCCGAAGAAGCCGGTCGGCACGGGAGCGTTCGTTTACAAGAGCTTCGAGCCCGGTGTGCAGAGTGTCTTTGTCAGAAACGACAGTTACTGGCGCTCGGGCGAGCCCTACGTCGACGAGCTAGTTATCGCTGACTACGTTGACCCGACCGCGCAGCTGAATGCCCTCTTGAGCGGGGAGGTCGACTATATCGACCAACTCTCGTTCTCGAGCGCCAAGACCGTTGAGGCGAGCGGCGACGTCGTCGTGAGAAGTGGCGGCGCCTCGTTCAACAACATCGTGATGCGCATCGACCGTCCGCCCTTCAAGGACAACAGGGTCCGGCTCGCTATGAAGTACATCGTGAACAGGCCGGAGATGCGCGAGCTCGAGTACGGCGGCTACGGGCTCTTGGGAGATGACGTTCCTTGCATCACAGACCCGCAGTACGACCACGCCCTGCCACAGCGTCAGCAAGACCTCGAGCGGGCGAGATCGCTCCTCAAGGCGGCCGGGCATGACGGGCTCGACCTGGAAATCGTCACGGCGCCGATCGCTGGTGGCGTTCTCTCAGAGGCAGAGATCTTCGCCGAGCAGGCCAAGGGAGCGGGGGTTAACGTCTCGATCAGCCAGATCACCCCGACGACGTTCTTCGGCCCGGAGTACCTGCAGAGAACCTTCACACAGGACAACTGGCTCTACGGCCTCTACTTCTGCCAGGTCGCCTTGGCGATGGTGCCGGGCGCCCCCTACAACGAGACTCACTTCGATGACCCCCGCTACAACGCGTTGTTCACCGAGGCGCTGCGCACCGTCGACGACGCCAGGCAGACCGAGATCGCCCACGAGATGCAGCTCATCGAGTACGAGACCGGTGGGAACATCATCCCAAATTTCGTCGCGTTCTTCGATGGCCACGTGCCGAAGCTGAAGGGGATAGTCGGGTCGAACATCGGCCTGCCCTCGTGGGCCTACTGCTTCAAGACGTGCTGGTTCGACTGAGATCCGTCTCGCGGAGGAGCGACACCGAATGAGCGACGCCCCTAAGACCGTCCGCCTCCTTCGCGACGTGGGCGTTCCCTTGCACGATCGGACGAGGCTCTCCGCCAGGATCTGGCTCCCGGAGGACACCGAGAAGGCACCCGTGCCAGCCGTGCTCGAGTACGTCCCTTACCGCAAGAACGATTGGTATGCCCGGGGAGACTCGACGATCCATCCCTACTTCGCCGAGCACGGGTACGCGGCGGTGAGAGTCGACATCCGGGGAAGCGGCGACTCGGACGGCATCCTTCGCGACGAGTATCTTCCCCAGGAGCAAGAGGACGCCTGCGAGCTCATCGCATGGCTGACCGAGCAGCCGTGGTGCTCGGGTCGCGTGGGGATGATCGGCTTCTCGTGGGGAGGGTTCGCCGCCCTGCAAGTGGCTTCGCTCCGACCGCCCGGACTGGCGGCGATCATTCCCTGCCATTTCACTCACAACCGGTACACGACGGACGCCCATTACATCGGAGGCTGTGTCCTCGCCTCGGAGATGCTCTCGTGGTCGACGACGATGCTCGCTTACCAGGCACTCCCACCCGACCCAGAGAGCGTCGGCGAGACTGTCTGGGCGGAGATGTGGCATCGACGCTTGGAGGCGGCCGAGCCCTTCGTGCACCATTGGCTCTCCCATCAGAGGTACGACGAGTACTGGCGCCATGGCTCGGTCTGTGAGGACTACGCCGCCATCAGCTGTGCCGTCTATGCCGTCGGGGGAGCGGCCGACTCCTACGTTGACGCTGTTCCTTATCTCCTCGAAGGCTTGAGTTGTCCGAAGAAGGGACTCATCGGGCCCTGGGCCCACTACTACCCCTTCGCAATCGACCCGGGCCCCAGGATCGGTTTCCTGCAAGAGTGCATCCGTTGGTGGGATCACTGGCTGAAGGGGATAGACAACGGCATTATGCGGGAGCCGATGCTCACTGTGTGGGTGTCGGACCCGGCTGCCTCGGACGTCGCCAGTGGCAGGTGGGCGGGCAAGTGGATCGGCGAACTCTCCTGGCCTTCGCCCGAGGTCAGCTTGAGGCGCATGAGCCTGGGCGAGAACACTCTCGGTGACAAGGCGGAGGAGACAGGAATTCGCACTCGAGCGAAGGGCGAGCCTGATCGAGAAGCGACGAAAGTGGATGAAGAGAGTGTCCTCCGGATCGTCGGCAACCAGGCGGCTGGGCTCGAGTGCGGGCTCTGGTGCCCGCTTGGCACCCCCTTCGACCTCCCGCCGGACCAGCGTCGGGAGGACGGGATGGCGCTTTGCTTCACGTCCTCGCCGCTTCCTACCGCGATCGACGTCGTGGGTTACCCGACGGCCATCCTCGCCCTCTCGGCAGACCGGCCGGTGGCGTTCGTCGCCGTGCGGCTGTGTGACGTCGCCCCGGACGGGACGTCGAGCCTCGTGAGTCGCGGCGTCCTCAACATGACCCATCGTGATGGGCACGACGAGCCCTCGCCGCTCGTCCCCGGGAAGGTCTACGAGGTATCGGTATCGCTGAAGATGACGGCGACAACGGTCGCCGCCGAGCACCGACTGCGTCTCGCTGTCTCGCCCACCTACTGGCCGTGGGCGTGGCCCTCTCCTGAGCCCGTCTGCCTGAGCGTCTTCACGCGGGACAGTTATCTCTCCCTCCCCGTGTCCGAGCGACATGCCCGAGACGGTGCCCCCCGTCTTTTCGAGGAACCCGAGTGTGCCGTCCCCCTTGCCTGCGAGGTCGTCGCAAGCGCGCCGAGCGACTGGCGCCTTCACCACGACGTGGTCACTGGTCGCCACGAGCTCGAGATCCGCCTTGCTCCCCTGTCAGGGGACAGCGCCGCGGGGAGGATCCGCCTCCTCGACACGAACCTCGAGATAGAGGAGCTCCAGCACGACCGCTACAGCATCGTGGCGGACGATCCCCTCTCTGCCCGCGTCGACTGCCACAGGTCCTTGAGCCTCGAGCGGCAAGGATGGGCGGTTCGTGTCGATGTCCACTCGACGATGACGGCGGACGGGGAGGTCTTCAGGCTCGTCCATGTCCTCGAAGCGACCGAGGGCTCGAGCGTGGTAGCCGCCCGCAGCTGGG
>JASHRK010000250.1 GCA_030037405.1 Acidimicrobiales bacterium
CCGACGCCCATGACCCGTCGAAGAGGCACGCACCCATGATGCTGACGACGGACCTGGCACTGAAGCTGGACCCGATCTACGGACCCATCTCGAAGCGTTTCCACGAGAACCCGGACCAGCTGGCCGAGGCCTTCGCCAAGGCGTGGTACAAGCTGCTCCACCGCGACATGGGGCCTGTCTCCCGCTACCTCGGCCCGTGGGTCGCGGAGGTGCAGCTGTGGCAGGACCCCGTCCCGGCAGTGGATCACGAGCTCATCGGGGAGGCGGAGATCGCCTCTCTCAAGGACAAGCTCCTCGCTTCGGGGCTCTCTGTCTCTCAGCTGGTCTCGACTGCCTGGGCGTCGGCGGCAAGCTTCCGGGGCACCGACATGCGCGGCGGTGCGAACGGGGCACGGATCCGCCTCGCCCCGCAAAGGGACTGGGAGGCGAACGAGCCGGCCGAGCTGGCCAAGGCGTTGCAGAGCCTTGCCCAGGTCCAGCAGGACTTCAACAGCTCCCAGAGCGGTGGGAAGAAGGTCTCTTTGAGCGACCTGATCGTCCTTGGCGGATGCGCCGCCGTCGAGAAGGCCGCGAAGAGCGCCGGGTACGACGTGAAGGTTCCCTTCGTACCGGGGCGCACCGACGCCTCGCAAGAGCAGACCGACGTGGAGTCGTTCGCCGTCCTCGAACCGATCGCCGACGGGTTCCGCAACTATCTGCGCGCCGGCGAGAAGTTCCCGCCGGAGCACGCCCTCGTAGACCGGGCGAACCTCTTGACGCTCACGGCTCCCGAGATGACGGTTCTCGTCGGGGGCTTGCGTGCCCTCAACGCCAACTTCGGCCGGTCTGCCAATGGCGTCTTCACCCACCGGCCAGAGACGTTGACGAACGACTTCTTCGTGAACCTCGTCGACATGAACACGGAGTGGAAGCCGTCGGCTTCGCTCGAGAACGTGTACGAGGGCCGGGACCGCGCGACGGGCGAGCTCAAGTGGACGAGCACGCCAGTCGACCTTGTCTTCGGCTCGAACTCCCAGCTCCGAGCGATCTCAGAGGTGTACGCGTCCGACGACTCGAAGGAGAAGTTCGTCCATGACTTCGTCGCCGCCTGGGACAAGGTCATGAGCCTCGATCGTTTCGGCCTCGCCTGACCGCGAGCGCGAGGGCCCCTCGTGCCTACGAGCCGCCTCGCGATGGCTCAGGCGCTCTATCGCCGACGAGGGGAGTACGATCACAGAACTTGATGTCGAACGACGAGCCGGAGAACGAGGCGGAAGCGAGCGGCACGGGTGCCGACGCCGCGGTGTCGAGCAGCTCTTCCCCACAGGGTTCCGTCTCGCCTGCTCACGTGGGCAGGCGAACGCGCATAAGCGCCTTCTGGATCGCTCTCGTCGTGAGCTTGGTCGTGCTCGTTCTCCTCATCGTCTTCGTCCTCGAGAACGGCCGGGACGCACGCGTCTCCTACTTCGGCGCCCACGCTGATCTTCCGCTCGGCGTTGCCCTCCTGCTCGGTGCCGTCATCGGTGGTCTCGTCGTCGCCCTCGCCGGCGCGGCGCGGATATTGCAGCTACGGGCCCGCGCCAGGCGCCTCCGCCGCGACGTTCAGGCCACCCAGTAAGGCCGGCCGTGCGGGTATCGCTGCCCGCCATCGCGCGATGAGCCGGGTCCCTCCGGAGAGGGACCCGGCTGCACCGCGCTACCCCATCGCTCGCGACGAGGATGGGGCTCGTTTGTGGCGCGTGACGTGCGAGGCCGAACGGCGCACGATCGTCAGGGCGTCACGATCTCGAAGGTGCCCTTCGCCGGCTTGGGGGCGGCGAGGCCGTTGCCGTTGCCTTCCGGCACGGGAAATCCCGTGGAGAACGAGATCGCCTCGTAACCGTAGAGGTACAGCGGCTTTCCCCCGTAGGTCACCTGCCTCGTGCCGTTGGCGAGGCGGACGCTTCCCACGCGGCTGCGGGAGAGGCCGTTTAGGAGCCCTGGTTCCCCGGTCGTGAGCAGCGGCGTCCACCTCTCGATGCAGGCTCCGCCACAGCTCGAGGCACCCTTCAGGGTGTACAAGGGGTACGCGACCGAGCCACCTCCGGTTGTCATGACGGCGGCGAGCACGGTCTTGCCCTTGGCCGTCTTGGTCGTAGTCAGCGTCTCTGCCGGAGCCTGGAAGGTTCCCGACGGCGAGACGAGGTACCACACGCCGTGCCAGGGTGGCAGGGTCGCTTCGTCCCAGGCCTCGCCGGTGAGGACCCCGGGGATCGAGTCGAAGCCGTAGAGCGGGTGACCGTCGTAGGTGACCTGCTCGCCAATGCCCTTGCGGTTCACCTCGCCGAGCTTCTTGGCGTCGATGCCGGGCCCGGCGACGGGAGCGCCCTTCGTGGTGATAGCCGGCCATTCGGCGCTCGAGTCGCTCTCGGGTCCCGTGCACTGCATCTTCTTGCCGATGACCGTCACCACGGCTGTGGTGCACCCGAAGTGGGACCCATAGTCGCTCGAGATGGCGTAGGCCGCCAGGCCCTCCGAGGAGCCCGAGCCGATCACGAGCATCGGGCCATAGGTGCCCGTCGCTTCGGTGATGACCGTGCCGGACGACTTGGCGTGGTCGCCGCGGTGCTGTGCGCGCACGCTGGCGGCGGCGACGCCGCCGAGGGCGCTCGCGCCAAGAGCCACGGCGAGGGCGCCCGCAAGCATGCCTATCTTGATTGCTCGTCTCCGGCTCGTTCCCGAGCCGAGTTGCGCGGTGCGTTTCATGTCTCGAGCTTCCTTTCTCAACTCCGCGAAGTCGTCTGCTTCGTGTGCCTTGAGGGTGCGCCATGGCCGTCACACGAGCGGCACGCGGCGAGGGCCGCTGCTCGGGATGGATTGCCACGCCCGGCTTTGCGGGTGCTGCGTTGACGCCCGGGCGCTGATCCCGTAGGATACTGAATATGATACGAAGTGTGAAGAGTGACGGATCGAGATGAGCGTCCGCCACGCGCTCCTCGCCCTGTTAAGCGAGGGGCCGAAGTACGGGCTGCAGCTCAGGCAGGAGTTCGAGGAGAGCACGGGGGAGGTGTGGCCCCTCAACGTCGGCCAGGTGTACACGACGCTGCAGCGGCTGGAACGCGACGAGCTGATCGAGTCTGACGACGGCGAGGCAGAGGCCGGTCCCCAGAAGGCGTTCCGGATCACCGGGGCTGGCCGGGAGGAGCTCGAGAGCTGGTTGAGCACGCCGCCCGACATGACCTCGCCTCCCCGGGACGAGCTCGTCATCAAGGTGCTCGCCGCCCTGCGGGTGCCCGGCGTGTCCGTGCACGACGTGATCCAGGCCCATCGCCGCTACCTCGTCGAGCTCATGCAGCAATGGACTCGTCTCAAGGAGGACGAGGCGGACTTCGACCTCACCTTCGCTCTTGTCGGGGACGCGGAGCTCTTCCGCCTCGACTCCGTCGTGCGCTGGCTCGACGCCGCCGACGGCCGGCTGAAGCGCGCCGAGCTGGAGGCGCCCGGGTTGAAGACAGGACCGATCTTCCGGCGCAGGCTGGTAGCTCCGCGATGAGCTTCCTCGAGCTACGCATGGTCTCCAAGAGCTACGGAGCCGGCGCCGCAGAGGTGGAGGCGATCCGGGACGTCGACCTCTCGGTCGAGCGCGGGTCGCTCGTCGCCGTGATGGGGCCGAGCGGCTCGGGGAAGTCGACGTTGCTAACGATCGCCGGCAGCCTCGAGGACCCGACGAGGGGAGAGGTCGTGATCGGCGGCCGCTCGCTCTCGGTGATGTCCCGCAACGACAAGGCGCGCCTTCGCCGCCGGACGGTCGGCTACGTGTTCCAGGACTTCAACCTTCTCGCCGGCTTGACCGCGGGGGAGAACGTGGCACTGCCTCTCGAGCTCGACGGCGTCCCGGCGCGGAGGGCACGCTCGGCGGGCGTGTCGGCGCTGGAGCAACTCGGCATCGCGGAGCGCGCCGAGCGCTATCCTGACGAGCTCTCGGGCGGCGAGCGCCAGCGCGTCGCCATCGCCCGCGCCGTCGTGGGTGAGCGGTCGCTGCTCCTTGCGGACGAGCCGTCGGGTGCCCTCGACTCGACCAACAGCGAGGCGGTGATGCGGATGATCCTCGCAGCCTGCCGCCGTGGCGTCGCCGCGGTCGTCGTGACCCATGACGCCCAGCTCGCCTCGTGGGCGGACCGGGTGGTCTTCATCCGAGACGGGCGCATCGTCGACCAGACGGTGCCGCCGCCGGCGCCCGAGTCCCTGCTCGAGGACGTCACGGGACCGAGCCAGCAGCGTTAGCGCGCCCGGCCGGACCACCTATGACCACCCTCCCCCCAGCTCTCGCCGGAGACCGGCCAGGAGATGGCGGCGTCCCGGCGCGCCGTGCCGTCGTCCGCTGGGCGTGGCGGCTCTTTCGCCGGGAGTGGCGCCAGCAACTCCTGATCCTCGCGCTCATCACCGTGGCCGTGGGGGGGACGATCGTCGGCTCGGCCGTGGCGGCGAGCACGGCCCCGCCCAGAAACGCAGGCTTCGGCACAGCCGAGGACGCCGCCACGTTCACCGGTGCGAGCGCGTCGAGGGGGCGCGTCGCGGGCGAGGTCGCACGCCTCGCCCGGCGTTTCGGCCGGGTCGAGGTGATCGAGGACGAGACGATGTCGGTACCTGGCTCGATCGAGAGCTTCCAGCTGCGCGCAGAGGACCCTCACGGTCCTTACATCGGCCCGATGCTCTCGCTCGTCGCCGGGCGCTACCCCTCCGGCGCGGGCGGGGTTGCCGTCACGAGAGGTGTCGCATCTGCCTTCCACCTGAGGATCGGGGATAGCTGGCGCGTCGGCGGCAGGGTCCGTCGCGTCGTCGGGATCGTCGAGAACCCCCAGAGCCTCCTCGACGAGTTCGCCCTCGTGCTGCCCGGTCAGGTGACGGCGCCGACGCAGGTCACACTCCTTTTCGATGCGCCAGGGCTCGAGCCGAGCTCGATCGGGCCGACGGTTGCCACGCCGGCGTCGGTGGCTCGCTCCAACCCGCTCGACCCGGAGACGATCTCGCTCGCCGCCCTCGTGATCGGGATGCTCCTCGTTGCGCTCGTCTCGGTCGGCGGCTTCACCGTGCTGGCGCAGCGCCGGCTCCGTGCGATCGGGATGCTCGAGTCCATCGGGGCGACCGACCGCCACGTCCGTCTCGTCGTCCGGGCGAACGGCATCGTAGTAGGTCTTGCCGGCGCCGTCGCCGGATTCGCGATCGGCCTCTTGGCGTGGCTTGCCTACCGACCAACCCTCGAACAGAGCGCCCACCACGTGATCGGTCTTCTCGAGCTGCCTTGGGACGTCGTTGCCGCGGCGATGGTTCTCGCCGTCGCGGCGGCTTACTTCGCGGCGTCGCGGCCGGCACGGGCCGTCAGCCGCGTGCCCGTCGTCACCGCTCTCTCGGGCAGGCCCGCTCCGCCCCGCCAGGTGCATCGATCGGCCCTGCCCGGCATCGCCTTCCTGGTCGCCGCCTTCTTGCTGCTCGGCTACGCAGGCGGCACCAACCACGGGAATGGAGGCGGGGGTGTCCCCGAGCTCGTCTTTGGCATCGTTCTCCTCGTCCCTGGGCTCATCCTGCTGGCGCCCTTCTTCCTCGCCCTCACGGCCAAGCTGGCCCGGCGGGCGCCGATCGCGGCCCGGCTGGCGCTACGCGACCTCGCCCGCTACCGGGCGCGCTCCGGTTCTGCGCTCGCGGCGATCAGCGTCGGCGTGCTCGTTGCGGTGATCGTGGCGCTCGCCGCTGCCTCCCGGTATGGAAACGTGCTCGACTACGCAGGGCCGAATCTCTCCTCGAGCCAGCTCGTCCTCTACGCTGACAGCCCGTCGCCTCCGGGCGGCATCGTCGTCAGTCCGCACGGGCGGCACCCCCGGGTCGAGGGAAAGACAAGGGCAGCGAAGGCGAGGGCGACGAGAGTGGCGGCGGGAGACCTCTTGGCCGAGGAGGCGAAGAGCGCGGGCGAGATCGCCTCGGCTCTCGGCGCTCGGGCGATCACGTTGGAGACGACCGACGTCAACCTCGCCTCCGCCGGCTCCGGCCGCAGCTGGAGCGGACCGATCTACGTGGCGACCCCTCGGCTGCTGCGCGCCTTTGGGATCAAGAGCTCCGACGTCAACCCGAAAGCGGACTTCATGAGCTCCCGCCCGGGGCTCTCGGGCGTCTCGGGCCTCTACCTCCTCTACGGCAACGCAGCGAACAAGTTCGGACCGGCTGGCGGTCGGTCGGTGTCCAGTGACTGCTCCCCGGCGACAGGCTGCGTCGCTCATCCGGTGATCCAAGAGATGACCGCCCTGCCGGGGGGGACCTCCGCCCCGAACACTGTGATCACCGAGAACGCCGTTCGTGAGCTCCACCTGCAGTCGCAGGTGAGCACCGCCGGCTGGCTGGTCCAGGGCACGCAGCCCTTCACCGCCGCGCAGATCGAGAGTGCTCAGCTCACTGCGTCGACGAGCCACCTCGCCGTCGAGTCGAAGAACGACGAGCCCTCGTCCTACGCCGTCATCACCTGGGCGACCCTCTTCGGGATCGTGCTCGCCCTCGGCGTCCTCGCGATGTCGGTCGGGCTCGTGAGAAGCGAGACGGCGAGCGACCTGCGCACGCTCACGGCGACTGGGGCGAGCAGCTTCACGCGGCGCATGCTTACGGCGGTCACCGCCGGGGCGCTCGGGTGTCTCGGTGCGTTGCTCGGAACGGTGGGTGGCTATATCGCCCTCATAGGCTGGCTGCGAGACAACTCGCTCAACGACGGGATCGGGGCGCTCGGGCACGTTCCGGTTGCCGACCTTCTCTTGATCGTCTTCGGCATGCCCGCCTTCGCGGCTGCAGTCGGATGGCTTCTTGCCGGCCGTGAGCCGCCCGCCGTGGCGCACCAGCCGATCGAATAGACCGGTGTGGGTGTTTCGATGGCATTGCGGCGGCCCCGAGGATTAGCGTCCGCGTCGTAGGCACCTCCCGCTGACAGACCCGGACGCGCTGGCAATCGAGAGGGGGGAAGGTGGAGTACGTGTGCATCTCGGCCGATGACCACATCGACCTGCGTTTCTTGCCGGAGGATCTCTTCCTGGCGCGCGTGCCGGCGGCGTTGAGGGACTGCGTCCCGCAGGTGCGACCGGCGGCCGAGACGACCGGGATGTGGGACTGGGTCGCCGGGGACAAGGTGCTCGGACCGTGGGGCTGCTACACGGCGGCCCAGGGGAGCGGAAGCGCCTGGGCGATCGAGCGCGGGGGAGCGCTCGAGCCCGACGTCCTGCGGCCGACGACGCCCGAGCTCCGCCTGGCCGACATGGCACGTGACGGTGTGCAGGCGTCCGTGATGTACGGACCGACCGATCCCTTCGACATCGAGGATCCAAAGGCGCGCAGGGCGAGCTACCGGGCGTACAACGACTGGGTGCTCGAGTTCGAGCAGGCTGCCCCCGCCCAGCTGATCGGCGTCGCCCAGCTCGACAACCGCGACCCCGAGTTCGCGGCCGCCGAGCTCGAACGCACCGCTTCGCTTGGTATCCGCCATGTCAACGTCCTCGCTGCGACTGCCTCGCCTTCTTGGTACGAGCCGGACTGGGAGCGTTTCTGGTCTATCGCCGAGGAGACCCGCATCCCTGTCGGGAGCCACCTGACGGTTGTCGTGAAGCGGGAACGAACGGTCCGAGCGCCCTACGGCGATGCCGTCTTCAGCCTGGGCCAGCAGTTGGTCGAACCCTACGCCGGGCTCATTCTCAGGGGCGTCTACGACCGCCATCCTCTGCTGCGCACCGTGATGGCGGAGTCCCAGCTCTCCTGGGTGCCCCACATGATCCAGACGCTTGACAACGGTTGGGAGCGCGGTCGGGCCGGAACTGTTCCTGCTTTCAACGCCTCCTGCGAGCGTCGCCCGAGCGAGTACTTCGCCGCCAACATCTGGATGACGTTCCAGGACGACGCCTTCGGTGTGCAGATGCTCCCGATGCTCTACGAGGACCACGTGATGTGGGCGTCTGACTATCCCCATCCCGCCAGTACCTGGCCCGAGTCCCAGGAGATCATCTCGCGCCAGCTCGACGGCGTGGTGAGCGAGGCGACACGGCGCAAGCTCCTTTCCGAGAACGCGAGAGGGCTCTACCGTCTCCAGTAGGCGCCCGCGCCCGCCCTCGCCCTCGCCCTCGACTACTCGATCAAGGCCGGCACTCGGCACCGACGACGTTCTCTGGGC
>JASHRK010000251.1 GCA_030037405.1 Acidimicrobiales bacterium
TGACCTGGTCCGAGAGAGCGCTCCGCCTCGTCAACGACGCCGTCGCCGACCTCGTGCGCACGGCCCCTCGCCGCGCAGAGATCGAGTCGACTCTCGCAGGGGGTGGTTACGCCGTGCTCGTGGACGGCCCGGAGCAGGCGCTCGAGGTCGCCAACGAGATCGCCCCCGAGCATCTCGAGCTCTGCTGCGCCGAGCCCGAGAGCCTCGTCCCGCTCGTCCGGCATGCCGGTGCAGTCTTCCTCGGCCCCTTCAGCCCGGCCTCCCTCGGCGACTACCTTGCCGGGCCGAGCCACGTCCTGCCCACGTTCGGGTCGGCACGTTTCGCGAGCGTTCTCGGCGTCGAGGACTTCGTGCGCCGCGTCCACGTCGTCGAAGCGACCCCGGAGGGCCTCCTTCGTGCCGCCCCGTACATCGAGACCCTCGCCACGGCCGAGGGCCTCTACTCCCACGCCGAGTCGGTGCGGGTGCGGGAGGAGGTGGCCCGCGCTGGTCGGTGACGGGAGGCACCGGGCGCCTCCCCGCCCCGACGTGGCGCTCATGGCCGGCTACCACTCGCCTCAGGTCGAGGTGGCCGTGCGCCTGAACACGAACGAGTGCCCCGAGCAGCCCCCCCCTTCCTTCTTCGAGGAGCTCGCCCGTGCCGCTCGAGACCTCTCGGCGAACCGTTACCCGGACCGGGCGGCTACGGCGCTGCGCCACGCGCTCGCGGCCCACCACGACCTCGACCCCGAGCAGGTCTTCTGCGCCAATGGTTCCAACGAGGTCCTGCAGTGCCTCATGCTCGCTTACGGAGGGAGTGGCAGGCGGGCCGTCGTGTGCGAGCCGACCTATGCCCTCCACTCCCACATCGCCCGCCTGACCGGCACGGCGGTCGTGCAGGGCGGGCGCGACGAGCGTTTCTCGGCCGTTCCCGAGGAGATCGTCACGCTCGTGGCAGGCGACGACACGGCCGTCGTCCTCCTCTGCTCTCCCAACAATCCGACGGGGAACGCAGAGCCCCGGCAGCGGGTAGATGACGTCCTCTCGAGCGTCGGCGGCCTCGTCGTCGTGGACGAGGCGTACGCCCAGTTCTCGCCCTGGACGGCCGTCGAGCTCCTCGGCTCGTCGCCGAACCTCGCCGTCACCCGGACCTTCTCGAAGACCTGGGCGCTCGCCGGGCTGCGGCTCGGCTACGTGCTGGCCGATCCCGAGGTCGTCGAGGCCTGCGAGCGAGTCGCCCTCCCCTACCACCTCGACGCTTTCAAGCAGGCCGCCGGGATCGCCGCCCTCGTCCATGTCGGGGCGATGCAGGAGCGGGTCGCGAGACTCCTCGAGGAGCGCGGAAGGCTCGAGGCGGGCCTCAGAGCCCTGCCCGTCGACGTCTGGCCCTCGGATGCCAATTTCGTCCTCTTCCGGCCCCGGCACCTGGACGGCCAGGCAGTCTGGCGCGGGCTGCTCGAGCGTTCCGTCCTCGTTCGCGACGTCGGCGGCTACCCCCGCCTCGACGGCTGCCTCAGGGTCACGGTAGGGACCTACGAGGAGACTTCGCGCTTCCTCGAAGCTCTCGAGGAGACTCTTGCTCACTAGGCTCAAACTGGTGAGGAGCTGCACCAGGTCGCCGAGTGACGAGGTGGCCCCTCTACCAGAGGGAGAAGAGAAACGAAGCGCCGTCTCCGCCATGTTCGACGCCATCGCACCCCGTTACGACGCCGTCAACAAGGCGATGTCTCTCGGGCTCGACTCCCTCTGGCGCCGCAGGACGGTGCAGCTGCTCGGCCTCCCGGCCGGCGCCCTCGTGCTCGACGTCGGCTGTGGGACGGGCGACCTCGTGCGAGCGCTGGGGCGAGCCTCGGCGCGGCCCGTCGGGATAGACATCTCTGCCGGCATGCTCACCCACGCCCGTGCCGGGAAGGGATCTCTCATTCGCGGAGACGCGGCCGCCCTCCCCTTCCCGACCGCCAGCTTCGACGCCGCCGTGAGCGGGTTCGCCCTTAGGAACTTCTCCGATCTCGCGGCAGTCCTTGGCGAGCTCGGGCGGGTCGTCCGCCCCGGTGGGCGCCTCGCCCTCTTGGAGGTGAGCACGCCGACGACGCCGTCTCTTCGCGCCGGGCACGCCATCTGGTTCAACCGGGTCGTGCCGCGTATCGGGGCGATCCTCTCCGACGAGGCGGCCTACAGGTACCTGCCACGATCTGTCGCCTACCTCCCGTCCACGGGGGAGATGCGGGCGATGCTGGACGAGGCAGGGTTCGCGGGCGCAACGAGGCGGCAGCTCTCGGGAGGCATCGTCCAGGTGTTGACAGGAACGAGGCGAGTGTGACGGCGACGCTCCGAGCCGAGAGCTTTCCCCTCGACAACACGCAGCTCGCGGCCCTCCGTGCTCTCGCCTTCGCCGGCGGCGTGGTCATAGAGAGGGACGCGAGCGCCGTCCTCGCCCTCGGTCGGGCAGAGACGATCCCCCTCGAAGGAGGCCTCCGAGATCCCGAGACGCTCCGCTCGGTCGTCTCCCGCCTCGAGGAGCTCGCCCTGCCGGAGGCCGGAGGAGACGAGCTGCCCTT
>JASHRK010000252.1 GCA_030037405.1 Acidimicrobiales bacterium
ACTCCTGGGTCGCGACCGTCACCCGCCAAGCACGCTGGGTCGACTTCGACCACAGCTACCGCACGATGGACCTCACGTTCACCGAGAGCGTCATATGGGCTTTCAAGCAGCTGCACGAAAAGGGCCTCACCTACGAGGGGTATCGCGTGCTCCCGTACTGCTGGGAGTGCGAGACGCCGCTGTCGGCGATGGAGACCCGCATCGACGACAGCTACCGCGATCGCACCGATCCTGCCGTGACCGTGCTCTTCGACCTGCTCCCGCCTCCGCCGGGCGACGAGGTTGACTCGTTGCTCCAGGGACCGCTGCGGCTCGCCGTCTGGACGACGACGCCATGGACGCTCCCCTCGAATCTCGCCATGGCCGTCGGTCCCGAGCTCGACTACGCCGTCGTCGGGCACCGCGGCGGCGACGGGAGCAACGCCCGCATCCTCCTCGGGACCGCCCGTCTCGCCGAGTACGCCGCTGAGCTCGGAGCAGAGCCGGTGGTGCTCGGCACCGTCAAGGGCTCCGCCCTCGTCGGGCGAAGGTACCGCCCGCTCTTTTCCTATTTCGAGGCGATACCGAACGCCTTTCAGGTACTCGGGGGAGGTTTCGTCACCACCGACGAAGGCACGGGAATCGTGCACCTGGCGCCCGGCTTCGGCGAGGACGACCAGACCGCCTGCGAGGCGGCGGGCATCCCCGTCGTGGTTCCTGTCGACGACCAGGGCTGCTTTACGAGCGAGGTGAGCGGCTACGCCGGGCGACAGGTGTTCGAAGCGAACCCGCGCATCGTCGAAGATCTCGCCCGCACCGGCGCCCTTCTTCGCCACGAGGAGTACACCCACAGCTACCCGCACTGCTGGCGGACGGACACTCCTCTCATCTATCGAGCGGTGAGCTCGTGGTTCATCAAGGTGACGGCGATCCGCGACCGGATGATCGAGCTCAACCAGGAGATCGAATGGACGCCGGCGCACGTGAAGGACGGCGCCTTCGGCAAGTGGCTCGAGGGAGCACGGGACTGGAGCGTCTCGAGGAACCGGTTCTGGGGGGCGCCCATTCCGGTCTGGAAGAGTGACGACCCCGCCTATCCCCGTGTCGACGTCTACGGATCGCTCGACGAGCTCGAGGCCGACTTCGGCGAACGGCCGACCGACCTGCATCGGCCCTACGTCGACGAGTTGACCCGGCCCAACCCCGACGACCCGACCGGGCAGTCCGTCATGCGGCGGGTGAGCGACGTCTTCGACTGCTGGTTCGAGTCCGGCTCGATGCCGTATGCCCAGTGGCACTACCCATTCGAGAACAGGGAGCGCTTCGAGGAGCACTTCCCGGCCGACTTCATCGTCGAGTACGTCAGCCAGACCCGTGGCTGGTTCTACACCCTGCACGTCCTGTCGACGGCCTTGTTCGACCGACCGCCGTTTCGCACCTGCATCGTGCACGGCGTCCTGCTCGGGCGAGACGGTCGCAAGCTCTCGAAGCGGCTGCAGAACTTCCCCGATCCGGAGCAGGTCTTCGCAGAGGTAGGCGCAGACTGCATGAGGTGGTACCTCCTCTCCTCCCCGGTGCTTCGCGGCCTCGACGTCCTGATCGAGGAGAAGGCTCTCGCCGAGCCGATCCGCCTCGTGCTCAACCCCATCTGGAACAGCTGGTACTTCCTCTCGCTCTACTCGAACGCCGACGGGCTGCGGGGATGCTTTCGCACGGACCAGCAAGGCACTCTCGACCGCTACATCCTCGCCAAGACCCGGCACCTGGTGGAGGCGGTCACCACCGCCATGGAGTCGAACGACCTCGCCGGAGCGACATGGGCGATCCAGAGCTATCTCGACGTGCTCACCAACTGGTACGTACGCCGCAGCCGAGACCGCTTCTGGCGAGCCGGGGCGGCGGGAGACGAAGCCTCCGACTCGGACAAGCTCGATGCCTACGACACCTTGCACACGGTGCTCGAGGTCCTGTGCCGGCTGGCGGCTCCGTTTCTTCCTTATCTCACAGAGGCCATCTATCGCGCCCTCACGGGCGAGCGGAGCGTCCACCTGCGCCCGTGGCCGCATCCTGACGAGCTACCCGAGGACGGCGAGCTTGTCGCCGTCATGGACCTCGTGCGGGAGATCGCGTCGGCCGGGCACTCCATCCGCAAGGGAGCCGACCGCCGCGCCAGGCTGCCGCTCCGGCGCCTAAGCGTCCTCCTGCCGGGGTCCGACCGTCTCGAACCCTTCCGCGACCTCCTGGCAGAGGAGTTGAACGTGAAAAACGTCGTCCTCTCGCAAGAGGTGGGCGCGGAGCACGCCCACCCGGTGCTCACCGTGATCCCCGCCGCCCTCGGACCGCGCCTTGGACCAGACACCCAGAAGGTGATCGCCGCTGTCCGGCGAGGCGAGTGGTCGGAGACGGGCACCGGCATCGAAGCGGGCGGAGCAGTCCTGCAAGAGGGCGAGTACAGCCTGCGTCTCCTGCCCGTCGACGAGCAGTCGAGCCGCGTCCTCCACGGCGAGGGCGGTGTCGTCATCCTGGACCTCGAGACCGACGAAGAGCTCGAGGCAGAGGGGATCTCCCGCGACGTCGTCCGTCTCGTGCAGCAGGAGCGCCGCGCCCTCGACCTCGACGTCTCGGACCGCATCGCTCTCGTCGTGACGGCAGGGAGCGAGGTGGCGGCTGCGATGACGGCCTGGGAGGAGTTTCTCCGCGAGCAGGTTCTCGCCGTCAAGGTCGAGATCGTCGTGGACAGCGCCTTGGACTCTCCCCGTGGCTCGGCGCACCCGGATGCGCTCGGCGCTGCCAACCTGGTCACTTCGCCGCTAAAGGCGTTACCCGGTGGTCAGAAAGTGACCATCCAGGTGGCACGGACGGGCTGACGACCGCCCGCCTCTCTGGCGCGGCGGGCTCACCCGCCGGCGGGCTCACCCGTCGGCCTGGGTGTCCCAACCCCCTCTGGCGGGAGCGCCCTCCGGACCAAAGCTCGCACCCTCGGTGTCACCGTGGTCCGCCCCCTCGTTGTCGAGGTCGTCCTCGAGCGGCGGGAGGGCGGTCAGGTTCGGGCGCGTCAGCTGAGAGGCCCCATCCTCCCGGGAAACGGTCGACTCCACCTCAGGCGCAGGGGCGGCTGCGGCAGGGGCGGCTGCGGCAGGGGCGGCTGCGGCAGCGTCGGCGGCGATCGCCGCCTCCAGCTCGCCTACGTCGAAAGTGGCAGCCGAACTCGGCGAGCTCGCCGAGCCCACTGAGCCCGCCGAGAACGGCGCCTCGGCTCGCCGCTCGGCGCCTGTTGGCGAGCCGCCCCTAGACGAGGCAGCTGCTACGCCAGGCGAGGGGACGAGGTTCTTCTCGACGAACTGCAAGGCGGTGGTGAGCGACTCCGTCAGCCGCTCGCGCTCTGCCGCCAACAACTCCACAAG
>JASHRK010000253.1 GCA_030037405.1 Acidimicrobiales bacterium
AGCGCGAAGCGTCGATCGCCGTGACAAGGTTGCGAGCCGAGAGATCGGCGAAACCCTCCAACCCGAGGAGGTCCGGCTCGGCGAGACGGTAGATGTCGGCGGCGTCATTCACGAGGCCTGCCTCGACGAGCTGCCAGACCCGCCGCTCGCCGAGACCCTCGATGTCCATGGCCCCACGCGAGGCGAAGTGGGCGATGCGCTGGAGCCGCTGGCCCGGGCATTCGAGGTTGACGCAGTAGGTGTCCGCCTCATCCTCGAGGCGGACGAGAGACCCGCCACAGATGGGACAACGCTCGGGGAACCGCCAGGGGGCGAGACCGGGAGCTCGCTCCGCGAGCACGGGCCCGACCACCTCGGGGATCACGTCCCCGGCCTTTCGCACCACGACGAGGTCACCCTCTCGCACGTCCTTCAGGGCGACCTGGTCCTCGTTGTGAAGGCTGGCGAGAGAGACGGTCGATCCACCCACCTTGACCGGCGTGAGCTTGGCGAACGGGGTCGCCCGCCCCGTGCGCCCGATCGACACGAGGATCGCCTCGAGGCGGGTCGTGCGCTCCTCGGGGGGGAACTTGTAGGCCACGGCCCACCTCGGCGCGTGGGACGTGGCGCCGAGCCGGCCGTAGAGGGAGAGGTCGTCGAGCTTCACGACTACGCCGTCGATCTCGTAGCCGAGCCCGTGGCGCCTCGACTCGAGCTCCTTGCAGTAGCGGTACACCGCCTCGAGCCCCTTCACCCTCTCGGTCTCGCCGTTCACGGGCAGCCCTGCGCTCCTCAGCAGCTCGAGGGAGTGGCTGTGGCGCCCGCCGGCGCCCGCCTCGCCGCCGTCGACGTCGCTCACGACCTGGTAGGCGAAGATCGCGAGGGCTCGGCCGGCCGTGACCTTGGCATCGCGCTGGCGAAGCGACCCGGCCGCGGCGTTGCGCGGGTTGGCGAAAAGGCGCTCGCCGGCATCCTCCTGCCTGGCGTTCAGCTCCTCGAAGGCCGATATCGGCAGGTACACCTCGCCTCTCACGTCGATCTCGTCGGGGAGCTCCGATGCGTCTACGGCGAGCACGAGCGGCACCGACTCGATCGTGCGCACGTTCTCGGTGACGTCCTCGCCTACGCGGCCGTCGCCTCGTGTCGCGGCGCGGGCGTAGCGTCCCGCCGCGTAGGTGATGGAGATGGAGAGCCCGTCGATCTTCGGCTCGCAGACGAATTCGAGCTCCTCAGCCTCCTCCCCGAGGCCGAGGAGGCGCTTCGTGCGGGCCCCCCAGGCCTCGAGGTCCTCGTGGCTGACGACCTTGTCGAGGCTCATCATCGGGACGCGGTGGGGAGCAGGCGAGAAGAGGACCGAGGCCGGAGCACCCACCGTGAGCGTGGGCGAGTCAGGCGTGACGAGCTCGGGATGGGCCGCCTCGAGGGCGGCGAGCTCGTCGACGAGAGCGTCGTAGTCGGCGTCGGGGATCTCGGGAGCGTCGTCCTGGTGGTAGAGGCGGGCGTGATAGGCGATGAGATCGCGCAGCTCGGCCGCTCGCTCCGCCTCGCTTGGGCCCGCGTCGCTTGGGCCGGGCCGCCCGGTGGCGCTCTCGCCCGGCCCCTCCGCCTCGCTCACGCCGCCCCTCGCATCGGGAGGGAGGCCACCCCCGCCCCGAGGACCTCCTCACCCGTCTCGCCGTCGTAGAGGGCGACCGTCTGACCAGGCGCCACAGACCTGAGCGGGCCGAGAGGGCGCACCCCCCCGATCGTCGTCTCGGCCGGGGCGAGGCCACCGTGGGCGCTCACCTGGACGAGGACCCTCGTCCCCGGATCGACGGGCGCCACGGTCCAGGACCGGTGCTCGAGCGGGAGCTCCCCCTCGCACAGGGCCTGCTCGGGCCCGACGACGACGCGGCGGGCAGCCACGTCGACCTCGAGGACGAACCTGCGCCCATCGACAGCCACGTTGAGCCCGCGCCGCTGGCCTACGGTCACGAGCTCGACGGCTGCGACCTCACCGAGTGCTGCTCCCGTCCTGGCCTCGACGACGACGCCGGGGTGCAGCTCCATCCGGGACTCGAGAAAGCGCCTCCGAGCAGCGGCACCGGCGCCACCTGCGACGAAGCAGACGTCCTGGCTGTCGGCTTTGGCCGCCGTCGGGAGCCTGAGAGTCGTGGCGAGGGAGCGCACCTCGGCCTTCGTCAGCTCGCCGACGGGAAGAAACAGGCGCTCGAGAGCCGGCGGGGTGAGGCAGGAGAGCACGTAGGACTGGTCCTTGCGGGCGTCGAGACCCCTTCGCAGGCGAGGCGTGCCGCTCGCGTCCCGCCTGACCCGGGCGTGGTGGCCCGTAGCGACGAGGTCGAAGCCAAGCCTCCCCGCCCGCTCGAGAAGGCTGTCGAACTTGAGATGGCGATTGCACTCGATGCAGGGGTTGGGCGTGGCGCCCGAGGCATGGGCGCGCACGTACGGCTCGACGACGTGGCGGTCGAACTCCTCAGTGAAGTTGAAGACGTGGTGGTCGATGCCGAGCCGGTTCGCCACCCGGCGGGCGTCCTCCACGTCCGAGACCGAGCAGCAACCGGAGTCGGAGCGACCGCCCCAGAGCTTCATAGTCGCACCCACGACATCGTGGCCGGCCTCGAGGGCGAGGGCGGCGGCGACAGAGGAGTCGACGCCGCCCGAGAGCGCGACGAGGACGCGAGCCATGGGAGAAAGTCTCGCAGATGCCTGTCACAGTCCCGCCCGCAGCTTGTCGACGGCGCCGGCGAAGGCCGCGACGGCGGCGTCCACCTCGTCGCAGGTCGTCGAGCGCCCGAGAGAGAACCTGACGTGCCCCCTCGCCTCGGCTGGCGGGATCCCCATTGCGAGAAGGACGGGGCTCGGATCGAGGGCGCCCGAGGCACAGGCGGCGCCTGCCGAGGCGGCGACCCCGGCCTGGTCGAGCAAGAGGAGAAGCTCCTCCGCCTCGACCCCCGGAACGCCTACGTTGACGATCGAGCCGAGCCGCTCGCCCTCCTCGAGCGCCGGGCGGGCGTCGGCGACGGCCTCGAGGATGCCCTCGAGCAGGCGGGCAGAGAGCTCGGCGACACGGAGGGAGGTCTCGGCGCGCTCGGCGAGCGCCAGCTCGGCGGCCCTGGCGAAGCCGACGATCCCGGCCACGTTCTCCGTGCCCGCCCGGAGCTCTCGCTCCTGGGGGCCGCCACGAAGCACCGGCGAGAGGCGCTCCCGGGCACGGTTCCGGACGACGAGGGCGCCTACTCCCTTCGGTCCCCCGATCTTGTGGGCCGAGTAGGCGACGAGGTCGGCGGGCGCCGTCTCCTGCGCGACATCGAGCCATCCGAGCGCCTGCACGGCGTCGGTGTGGAAGAGGGCGCCCGGGGCGCTCTCGGCCACGAGGCGGCCGACCTCGGCCACCGGCTCGAGGACACCGGTCTCGTTGTTGGCCGTCATGATCGAGACGAGCACGACGCGCTCCCTCTCCTCGCGGAGCAGGGACTCGAGCCGGTCGAGGTCGACGACCCCCCTCCGGTCCACCGGGAGCGCGACGCCGCCGAGATGCCGCAGCGGCTCGAGCACGCCGGGATGCTCGACGCCCGAGCAGCACAAGAGGGCCTGCCCCCGCCTCTCGGCGGCACCGAGGGCGGCTCCCGTAACAGCCAGGTTGTCCGCCTCGGTCCCGCCGCTCGTGAAGACGATCTCGCCCGGTTGGCACCCGAGGACGTCGCCGAGCCGCTCCCTTGCGTCGTCGAGCGCCCGGCGGGCCGAACGGGCGAGGGCGTGCACTCCAGAGGGGTTGCCGAACTCCTCTCCGAGATAGGGGGTCATCGCCTCGAGCACCTCGCCACGGACCGGCGTCGTCGCCGCATGGTCGAGGTAGATCACCCGGCGTCAGCCCCCGAGGCTCCGCCGGGTGGTGGCGTCGTGGGGAGACCGGGGCAGTCGCCGCCCGGCGGTGAGCCCGTGAAGGCGGTGACCGTCGGTGCCACCGAGGAGACCCCGTCCACCGAGCCCGCCGACTCGACCGAGCGCACCGAGAGCCCTCGCGAACGCCAACCGAGCTCCAGCTCGAAGAAGTCCGTCGTGACCCTTTCGACTACTGCGGCATAGGGAGGAACCCCCGTGTAAGGAGCGAGATGGCTGGCGCCCGTGAGGGTCTCGAAGAGATGCAGGGGGGCGCCTTCGAGCTCGGAGAAGAGGTCGGCGGCATCCTGTGCTCCGTTGCAGGTGTCCGCGGCGCTCTGGACCTGCAGGAGATCGGGCGACGCTCTCGTGGCCCGCTCGGTGTCCGCGACGCCCCCGGGCCCTTCGTCGAGCGCCTGGCCGGAGAGGACGGCGACGGCCTTCGGCTTGTGGGCGAGCGAAGCCCATGTCGCCGCGTAGGCCGAACCGTAGGCGAGAGCGGCCACGGCGTCGCCCCCGTCGCTCTGGCCGGCGAGCGCCGTCTTGTCCAGGTTGCCTATCCCTGCGAGGAGCGAACCTGAGTCTCTGGCGTCGAGGCGTGCGAACCTCGCCATCACGTAGGCGACGTCGACGGGCTCGTTCGGGAGGTCGTCCTCGGCGTTCATGCCGTCTTGAGAGTAGGGACCGCCGACCGAGACGACCGTCGCCGTGTTCTCGTCGGGAAAGATCGGCGACACGACGACGAAGCCGTCCCGCACCCAGGCGTCGAGCAGCTGCTCGTAGTAGGAGGGCTCGAGGTCGTAGCCGTGGGCGAAGAAGATGACGGGGAACGGACCGTCGGCCGTCGCCGGCCTCGCATCCTCCGTCTCTTCCGAGGCCTTGCCCCGAAGCGTCGGGTAGCGGATCTCTGTCGTGAGCTTGCGGCCAGGGATGGGCGGCCCGTCTGGATCTGCCGGGTTGAGCGTGGTACGGGAGTGATCGACCCAGTCGAAGGTCACGATGCCGACGTGGTAGCGGGCGGGACGGGTGGGCCTCGTCGTCGTGGTGGAGCTGGAGGCGGGAGGTCCTGTCGAGGTCGTGCTGTCCTTTGCCACGTCGGTCGGCCCCGAGCAGGCTGAGATGCCCGCGGCGAGGAGCGCCGTCGACAGGAGGAAGGCGAGGCGGCGACGCTTGGCGCCGCCTCGTGATGGTTCCGGCGGCGTCACGGCCTGCCAATCTACCGATGAAGTCGTGAGCGCCTGTGTCAAGCCCGCTCGCGTCAGGAGCCCGGCTGCCAGATCATGAGCGTCAACGCGATGACGAAGCAGATGGAGACGACGGCGCTCGCCGATTCCATGCGGCGGCAGGCCTGCCGGAACTCTGCCAGCCTGCCGGGCTCGCCGGACCGGACGGCTGCGAGGGCTTGTTGAGCGGCCCGTTCCGCCGGCCATCCCGTGGACGTCACGACGCCGACAGCCACGGCCCAGAGGGCGAGGCCGAGCCAGG
>JASHRK010000254.1 GCA_030037405.1 Acidimicrobiales bacterium
CATCGGGTGGGGACGGTCCGCCCGTGTCGTGCGATCGACGATCTTGAACCCATCGACCTGCGCGACCGGGGCGCGCTGGTCGGCGTCCATCCATGCGGTGCCCGACAACTCGTCCGTCATGGCGAACCCGCTCTGGATGGCCAGAGAGACCCGCGTCGCGTCGTCCTCGTGCACGAGCACGTGGAGTGCCTCGCCCCGATGCCCGGCGGCTTCGAGGGTCGCGGCCCAGACGTCTTGCTTGTCGACGATCGACGGGACGGCGAAGACGTCTGCCTGCCAGGCGTCTTCCCAGGCTGTCAATCCTGCAGCCGCCACGGGGCCGACCTTGTCGAACCAGACCGGCAGCGCCAGCTCGTCGGTCGCTCGCGGGCGACGCCACCACCACTGCACGTCGGCCGCCTCCCACATGCCGCCGAGCGGATCTGCCAGGCGAGCTCGTTGCAGCACCGTGGTCGTCGCGTTCAGCCGCTCAAGACCCCGTAAGAGCTCGCTTCGTACCGCCACGGTTGTCGAGCGTATTGGCTGGACACCAACCTCCGGGCCTGGCTGCTCGTGCCGGCCGCTCGTGAAGTGCGCCGGGCTGCGAGCGCCTGTGACGCCGTCGTGACGGTCGTCTCGTACCTTCATCCCGACCCCCACAGGTCGAGTCACCTCCAAGTGCGACCGGCCCCCATCCGGCCCGCCCGACAAGAAAGGAGCGATCCCATGTGGATCCTTCTGACTGTTCCCCTCATGGTCCTGGCCTGCGCCATCGCGATCCTGCCGGTGCTTCTCGGCTCGGTTCGCGACTGCCGGTCACAGCAAGCCGCCAGAGCGTCAGCTGAGCTCGCCTTGCAGGCAGCCCTGACCGAGGCGTTCTCGCCACCGCCGTCCTTTCAGGTCACCTGCCCTCCGTGCGGTGCCCTCTTGGAGGGCGCGAGCGCCCTCGAGCTCCTGCAGACCGTGAACAGCCACGCCTGGCTGGCCCACGGCGTGCCGGACCCCGAACACCTGCAGCTGATCACCGCGGGTGCGGCGGCCGGCAGGTAGGGGGGGCCTTCCCTCAGGGCCGGTCGCTTCACCGGCGCTGTCGTAACCTCGCTGGACAAGTTCCTCAGGGAGTAGTCGTCAACAGCTGACGTCGTCACTTCCTACAGAGGTGATCCAGGAGGTGTGAGATGCAAGGTCGTCTGCGGCGAGTGCGTGCGGTGGTGCCTCGTCTGTCGTTCGTGCTCCTCGGAGCGTTCGTGGCGCTGGTGGTCGCTGTAGCCATCGGCATAGCGGCTGTCCGTTGGGCACACCACGTTGCCGCCTTCGCGGAGATAGCGGCCATTGTCGCAGCGTGCCTGCTCGTGATCGCCCTCGTCTCGAGCCGTCTCGCCGCCACCCGGATCGGGCAGCGCACTGTCCTCGAGCTGGACCTCGACGAGGCATTGGAGGAGATCTCGCCGGGGGGCCCGCTCCCTCGGCGGGGCGCTGGGGGCGAACGCAAGCAGACGCTTCGCGAGGTGATCGAGACGATCGAGCGCGCCTCGCGCGACGGGCGCGTCGCCGCCCTCTTCGTCCGTCTCGGGCGGGCGCGCATCGGCCTCGCCCGCGTGCAGGAGCTGAGAGATGCCATCCTGGCGTACCGGGCGAGCGGCAAACGGGCCGTCGCCTTCAGCGAGACCTTTGGCGAGTCCTCCCAGGGGATCGGTTCCTACTACCTCGCAGCCGCCTTCGACGAGATCGTGCTCCAGCCATCGGGCGACGTGAACGTGGCGGGCATGATGGCGAGCGCCTCGTTTCTTCGGGGAACCCTCGACAAGCTTGGCGTGACCCCGCGTCTCGACCACCGCCACGAGTACAAGAACGCCATGAACGTCCTCACCGAGACCGGGTTCACCGAAGCGCACCGCGAGAGCCTCGCCCGCATAGTCGAGTCGCACTACGACCAGATCGTGCGGGGCATCTCGGAGGGTCGCAAGCTCCCGGAGGTGGATGTGGTCCGCCTCATGGAGGGCGGGCCGTTTCTTGGGAAGGAGGCTCTCGAGCAGGGCTTGGTGGACCGCCTCGCCTACCGTGACGAGGTCGTCTCCGAGGTGAAGGCAACTGCCGGGAACGGCGCCCGGCTCCTCTACCTCTCCCGTTATGCCGCGTGCGCGAAGCGCCGGCGGCAACGGGGAGACACCGTCGCCCTGATCGTGGGCGTCGGGAACATACGGCGGGGGAGAAGCGGCGGCGACTCCCTCGACGAACGCTGGCGCTCGATGGGGAGCGACACCGTTGCGGCCGCCTTCCGGTCGGCCGTCGCCGACAAACAGGTGAAGGCGATCCTCTTCCGGGTCGACAGTCCCGGTGGGTCGTACGTGGCGTCCGACACAATCTGGCGAGAAACGGTGCGGGCGCGCGAGGCAGGAAAGCCTGTCATCGTCACTATGGGCAACGTCGCCGGGTCGGGCGGCTACTTCGTCGCCATGGCGGCCGACAAGATCGTGGCGCAGCCCGGGACGATCACCGGGTCCATAGGCGTTCTCGGGGGCAAGATGGTCACTGCCGGCCTTCGCGCCAAGGCCGGGATCTCCATCGACGAGGTCCACACGAGCTCGAACGCCACGATGTGGTCGAACGCTCTCGACTACACCTCCGGGCAGTGGGAGAAGGTTGAGGAGTCTCTCGACCGGGTCTACGAGGACTTCACCACCAAGGTCGTGGCGGGGCGGGGGCTTGCCCCAGACGCCGTCCGGGAGGCGGCGAAAGGCCGCATCTGGACAGGAGAGGACGCGAAGCGCCTCGGCCTCGTCGACGAGCTCGGCGGCTATGCCACCGCCCTCACGCTCGTGCGCCAGGCGATCGGCCGGCCGGCGGAGGCGCCCCTTCGCATCAAGGCCTTCCCTCGCCCGGTCTCCCTTCTCGCCCGGCTCCGGCCGAGCAGGGCCGAGAGCAGCGAGGACTTCGTTACGCTCCCGCCGGCGTCGGTCGTGCCCGGCGCGGGCGAGTCAGTCGACGCGCTAGTCGAGCTGGCGGCCGGCGCCCGGTTCGGCGAGCGCGGGCTGCTCGCGATGCCGGCGCTGGATCTCACCGTGTGAAGGGTTGTGGAGGATGAGGGCTATCGACGACTGATTGAGGTAAGTAGGCGCGGCTGTAGCGAATGGGCGGAGACAGCGCCTGAGCCGCCCATACCCCGTTTTCCTCCTTGGGTAATGCCGCTATCGTTGCATCGGCCGAGGAGCCAGCGAGGGAAAGATCGGGGGCAAGTGAGCATGGGCGCCACCAAGTAGGCGTCCGAGCAGGCACGAATCATGGCCGACGTCCGTGCATCAAGAGGCGATGAGGCTGAAGCGGCGTATGTCGACGCGCTTTCCGAGAGCGCGTCGACCGGTGACGGGGTACGGGTAGGCGCACAACGCGGGCTTCCGCCCCATCACGTGGCGCGCCCACGCCTGACCGACCGCTGCCGTGACGAGCGGATCGTCGTCGTAGTGGCCTCGGCTGGCTACGGCAAGTCTGTGCTCGGTGCCGAGCTGGTCGATGCATGGGGGGCGGTGCCGGTCGAGGTGTTGCTGGAGGAAGGCGGCGTATCGGCAGGGCTGCTGGCGAGCCGGCTGCGAGCGGGAGTGGAGAGGGCTGGCTTCGTCGACGCGGCGGCGTCGATGGCCGCGTCCCGCGACGATCCTTCCGGTGCGGTCGACGCCATGCTGGCGTCGCTGGTCAACGAATCTTGTGCAATCGTGATCGACGACGCTCACCACGCGATGCGGGATGCAGGTCTGCTGCTTGATCGAATCGCAGCGCGAATGTCAGGGGCGCAGCGGCTGCTCGTGTTGGCACGCCAGTTGCCACCTGGAGCCGAGCGGCTGCTCAGGGCTGATGCTCTGCATCTCGGCGCCACCGATCTGGCGGTGATACCTGAGGAGACACTGGAGCTCTGTCGATCGGGGTTCGCCCTGGACGTTTCGGCCGAAGACGGGCGTCTGCTCGATGCCGCCACCGGAGGCTGGACCGCCGCCGTGGTGCTGGCTGCCTCGCGGGCAAAACGCAGCGGGCAGCCGTTGCGCGCCCTGGCGCGGAACACGGGTGGCTTCGACGTGATCGCCTCGGTCCTGAACGAGTTGGTCGTCGCTCTGGGCGCGTCGGGCGACGAGCTGGCGCGCCTTGCCCCGCTGCCACTGCTCGACCGCGAACTACTGGCCCTGGTCACTGGCGACGAAAGGTTCTTCGACCGGGCGAGCGCGGCTGGGCTTCCCCTTTCGCCGGCGGGCGGGCGGTGGTGGCAGCTTCCTGGACCCGTGCGGGACCATCTCGGGAGTCTCGGTACCCCCGACACGGCCTCGCTGGTGAAGGCCGCTTCCTACTACGAGGAGCGGGGCGAGCTAGGTACCGCCCTACAGATGCTGCTGGGAGCAGACGAGGCCGAGGCGGCGGCCCGCCTATTGGGGAAAGCTGATCCTCGACGAGTGGAGGCGCTCGACGCACTCGAGCTGCTTGCCGTGATGGGGCGCATCCCCGAGCAGATCCTCGATGCGCACCCGCGGGCGATGTTCCAAGTCGCCCGTGCCTGCGGCGTCGCCACCTTCCTCCGACCCCGCGCGAAGCTGCTGCAGAGGTTGCGCGAGATGGTGACGGAGGGGGACGACGCCGTGCTGCGGCGGGCTATAGACGCGGAAACGGCTACTGACGTGACCAACACCGATCGGCCAGTGGACGCGTTGCCCATGGCTCGGCGGCTGCTCGCACAGTGCTCCGCCGCCGAGCAGCTGACGCGGGCCCGGGCTCTAACGGTCATGGGCCAGGCGACCTGTGCCCGGCGCGACGAGGACGGCACGCTCTCGGAGGCGACCTTGCGCGAGGCGGCCGGTTACTTGGACCAGGCAATGGAGATCTACCGGGGAATGGGATACGCAGAGGCGATCGCGGCCCCGGCGACGGAACGAGCGATCCGGACCGAGCTAGGCACCGGTCACGCGC
>JASHRK010000255.1 GCA_030037405.1 Acidimicrobiales bacterium
CGACGGGGAGGAGTCGCCCCTGGCGCCGATGAGAGTCGGCCAGCACCTCCGCACCTGCGAGAGCTGCGCCGGTTACTCGGCGACAGTCGAGAGGTTGCGTGGACTCGCCGCCGGAGCAAGGCTCGCTCCCGCGCCCCCGGCGGCTCCCCGCCTTCTCGCCGCTATCGGCCCGGTCGCCGGCCCTTCACGGCAAGGCGTCCTCCCACGGGTAAAGCCTCTGGCCCGCTGGGTCGCACCAGTCCTCGCCGTAGCGCTCGCCACCCCGGGGCTCGCGCTCGGCACCTTCACTCACGTCGTGGTGAGTCCCTCCCATCTAGAGACTCCGTGTACACGCGCGCTAGATCACTCTCGATCTCTGCCTCCACCTGGGCGCCCTGCAGGGGCGCTGCTCCCCGCCGGCGCGTCCACTCGGCCTCCCACAGGCTGACGGCGCCGGCAGCAGAGCGGCGTGGGCGAGCGTCTGCCTGCGCCGCCAGCCGCTGCTCAGAGCGGCCCCACTGGATGTAGATGGGCACGAAAGCACCGAGGGTCACGAGCTCGATCGACACCCAGAGGAGCGCTCCGCCGGCATGAGTGCTGGCGAGCGTGTACATAGAGGCCACGGGCTTGGAGTCGCTCAGGAGGGCGATGCCGAGGAACGCCTCGAGACCCGTCCCGATGAGAAGGGTCAGCATACGGACGCCATAGGGCATCTTCCAGTGGAAGGCAGGGTCCACCCCGACCATCGGCCACCAGAAGAGGGCCCCGCCGAGAAGAAACGTCAGGTTCATGAAGTCCATCAGGTCCATGTGCCACATGGCCACGTTGATGAGGGGCGTGAGGAAGAAGACGATCATCACCCCGAAGTAGGCGAACCAGACGGTCACCGGGTGCGTCAGGACGGCGAAGGGTGTGGACCGGAGAACGCGGAGCCAGCGCGTCTTGGTCCTCCGGCGTGCCGTCTGCAAGAGCAGCGTCGAAGGCGCGCCGAGAGCAAGGCAGACCGGAGCCGCCACCATCAAAAGGAGGTGCTGGACTATGTGGGCCTGGAAGTAAGAGCCGGCGAGGGTGGCGACGGGCGACTGGATGGCGAGCTCGATGGCCAGGAGCCCGAGAAGAAACGCGAAGCGCCGGCCGGAGCTCCACCGCCTCCCCCGTAAGGCGAGGGACCACTCCGCATGGAGGTACCACTCCGCCGCGAGGAGGACGAGGACGAGGACGCAGATCGCAAACGGCCCGAAATCCCAGCGTGTCAGGACGTTGTGCAGGGTGAAAGCCTCTCTGGACATCGCCGGCACGCCTACCAAGCTACGCTTCGCCGTCTCCGGGGTCCAAGCAGCCGCGGGCAGCCATCGGCTCTAGTCGCGCTCCGGGGGGCCGTTGCTCAGAGCCCCTGCTGCACGACCCAGGAGACGACCGTGTCCTTGAACTGAGGTCTCACGACTGCAGAGAGGTGATCGCCGGGGACCCGGACGGACCGCGCCCTTCTCATGAGGCGGGCAAGCGAGTCGGGGTCGCCCACGAGGGTGTCACGATCTCCGTTCACGACGATGGTCGGGACGTCGATCGTCCGGACGGCCGTCTCGTCGAAGGGCAACCCCGAGCGCTGGATGGCAGCGAGGGCGATCCGGTCCTGGCCGGTGGCGTCCGCGAAGCTCCGGAACGCCCGTCCCGAGCGATCCGTGACAGACGAAGGGTCGTCTGCCTCGAGCGCTCTCGCGATGGCCTCGGCCGCCTCTCCGTCCCGCTCCACCTGGCCGGTGCCGGCTCCGCCGAGGCAGAGGGAGCGGGTCCGCCCCTCGACGGCGGCGACTGCGAGGGCCACGAAGGACCCCATCGAGTAGCCGACGATGTCGACTTGGCGGAGACCCAGATGGTCGAGCAACGCTCGCACGTCCCTCGCCATGGCGCCGTCGCCGTAGGCGCTGGGATCGTGGGGATGGTCGGACTCCCCGTGCCCCCGGGCGTCGATCAAGACGGCGCGGCGTCCCGCCTTGACGAGCGCGTCCACGATACCGGGGCGGACCCAGTTGATCTCGGAGGTGGAGGCGAACCCGTGATGAAGCACGACGGCGCCACCGTCGCCGTCCCCGCCTCCCGACACTGCATATGCGATCGAGGTGCCGTCGAAGGACGCGAAGCGCTCCATCCCGTCAGGGCAGCGCCAGGCACGGCATGGAGGCTCAACCTAACGGCTCTTGCCTATCCGAGGTCGCGCGAGATGCGTCGTCTAACCTCACCTCTCGTGTACTGGGAGGGAGACGACGACGCCACCTCCGTCGAGACTCTGAAGACCGAGGAGACGCCGCTGGCGGTGGTGGCTCCTGCCAGCGAGGAGGAGCCCGGAGAGCCGGCGGGCGGTGACGAAGGAGGACGGCGGCGACACGCCCGCCACCGCACACCGGCGGCCGGCCGCAGCCTGGCCCGGCGCTCGTTGCCCTGGGCGGTGCTCCTCGCCGCCGCCGCCGTGGCCGCCCTGCTTCTCAGGACCTATGTCTTCCAGAGCTTCTACGTGCCGAGCGCCTCGATGGAGCCGACCCTCTACCCCGGCGACCGGATGATCGTGGTGAAGATCGGCCTCGGGACGATCCATCGAGGCGAGGTCGTCGTCTTCAGGCGGCCCCCTGGTGACAAGGAGGACCCGGGCGACGAGGACCTCGTCAAGCGAGTCATCGGGTTACCGGGCCAGACGATCTGGTCCAAGGGCCGGACCATCTACATCAACGGCAAGCCGATAGCCCAACCCTGGCTACCGAAGGGCGAGCCGCCCGGGGCAGCCATCCCCCGTCTCAAGATCCCTCGCAACGACTACTTCGTGATGGGGGACAACCGGCCTATCTCGTACGACAGCCGTTTCTGGCACCCTCATTTCGTCCCCCGCTCCTACATCATCGGAGAGGTCGTGCTCGTCATCTGGAGGCACGGCCACCCGTACTTCAAGATCATCTGAGCGACGCCGTCGCCGAAGGGGGGCTGGACGACCAGGTGGTGCTCCGGCCCGCCACCGCCCGCGGCCGCACTAGCTTCGTAGCCGATGCCGGAACCCCTTCTCGGGACGGAGCAACGCGAGGACACCGCGCTTCGCGAGGTGGGCCTCCCAGCGGAAGCCGGCGATCACGAGCGCATGACGCACATCGTCCTCGAGGGCTTCCGGCCGAGCGAGGACGAGTTCGTCTCGGCCGGGCCGAGCGTCGCCGAGGGGATCATCCTCGGGACGCCCGTACGAGCCCTCTGCGGGAAGACATGGGTGCCGAACCGGGACCCGAAGCGCTACCCGCTCTGCCCGACCTGCAAGGAGATCGCGCAGCAGAAGGGCTGGGATGTCCCGGTCGGCTGACTGTCAGGCCGGCGGGGCTGCCGCTCCTGTCGTCAGGAACGCCTCGGTGCCGTCTCCGTCTTCCATGTGTCGAAGGGCGTGACGTCGTTCGTAAGGTGAGTGGCGACGGTGTGGTCGAGCTCTCCCTTGGCCAGCTCGGCTACGGCGGCCACAGGGTCCGGATCGGCGAAGAGCCGCTCGTCCCCGTAGTCGGCCGGGCGGGCGGTGGGGTCGAGAACCCACCAGGAGGCCTCGAGAGCGATCCCGTTGTTGTCGTTGAAGTAGATGGACCGCAAAAAGCCGTGGTCGACGACGTCGGTGACCTCGCAGTCGTGAGACTTGAGCCGATCTCGCAAGCGCAGCAACGCCTCCTCGTCGGCGAGCTCCATCGAGAGGTGGTCGAACTGTGAAGCCCGCTCGTAGGGCATCCCGGCCGGCTTGGAGAAAGCGTCGATGCGCCGGCCCTGGTACTCGAAGAAGGCCACGGTGTCTCCCGGGCCGATCTCGAAGAAATAATGGCGAAACGCAGCCGTTCCGATCGTCGCCACGAGTCGAGCGCCGATGACGCCGTGCCAGAAACGCACCGTCTCGTCCATGTCGGACGTCACCAACGCGAGGTGATGAACACCACGCCAACGGATCATGGCAACACCCTAGCGACAAGATGCCTCGGGGACGTCGCCACCCTGTTCGACGTCACCGGAGGCTACCGGGAGGCGCAGGCAATCGCACGAGGGATCCCCGGCGCAGTTCCGGGGGCCACCACCGTCGGCGTCATCGGGCCAGTACCAGAGGTGCTCCCTCGCATACCCCCTCCCACCAAACCGAGATACCACGAGCTCGCCGTCTCCTTCGACGGAGAGGACCTCCCGAGCCTCGGGCTCGAAAGACGAGAGCTGGAGAGGGAGACGTGGGAGATGGAGGTGGCGTTTCTTGGGTTCATGCCGGGGTTCCCGTACCTGTCCGGCCTCCCCGAGCACCTCGCCACCATCCCGCGCCGCCCGGTGCCGAGGCCCCGTGTCCCGGCCGGGTCCTTCGCCGTGGCCGGAGGCTTCGGCGGCATCTACCCCGCCTCCTCGCCCGGCGGTTGGCAGCTGCTCGGCCGTTGCTCGGCCTCGCTCTTCGACTGGGCGGCGCCGCCGTACGTCCTCCTCCAGCCGGGGGACCGGGTCCGGCTCGTCCCGACCGACGACGTGCCACCCCTCGACAAGGCCGAGCGACCGCTCCTCGAGGGTGGGGATCTCGAGGTCGTGACCCCGGGTCTCCTCTGCCTGGTCGAAGACCTCGGGCGCCAAGGGGTGGGCGCTCTCGGCGTCCCGAGGGCAGGCGCGGCGAACGAGCTGGCCCTCCGAGCTGCGAACCTGGCGGTCGGGAACGAAGAGAGTGCCGCTGCCATCGAGCTCTCCGGCCTCGCACGGTTCCGGGCAAACCGGGAGATGCTCATCGTGCTCGCAGGTGACGGCCGGCTCTCCATCGACGCCACGGAGCGCCCGGCCGGCATGGTGGCCGCCGCCGGCCCCGGGCAACTGATCGAGGCGTCCGTGCCCGCGAGGGCGATCCTTGCCGCCGGCGGCGGGATCGTCGAGCCCGCGCTCTTCGGGAGCCGTTCGAGCGACGCCCTCTCCGGCCTCCCGCCGGGCGCTCTCCGCGCCGGCGACTGCCTGCACGTCGGGCCGCCGCCGGAGCGGGCAAGACTTCGCCTCGACCTGCCGCGGAGAGCCGGGCCGGTGCTGCGTGCCATCCCCGGGCCCGACGAGCTCGGCCCCGGGGCGATCGAGGCCCTCGTCGGCACCACCTGGGCTGTCGACCGGCTGAGCGACCGCACGGGCATCCGGTTGGCGGCGACCAGGAGCGAGCCGACGGGGCAGCTCCCCCTCGAGGCGGCCCCGGAGGGAGTCCCCTCGCACGCCGTCGTGCCAGGCGCCATCCAGCTCCCCCCCGGGGGCCAACCCGTCATCCTCGGGCCGGACTGCGGGCCACTTGGCGGCTACGCCGTCGCCGCCACCGTCATCACTGCCGACCTCTGGCGCCTCGGAGAGCTCCGCCCCGGCGATGCCGTCGAGATCTCGCTCGTCACCCTGGAGGAGGCAGCCGGCGCGAGACGAGAGCTTGGCCGCACGATCGCACGCTCGGTCTCAGGCTGGTACCCGGTCCGCATCGAATAGAGCCCTGCCGGCCTCGCCCACCAGTCACGCGCACGACCGCGCGCACGAGGGTGTGCACGACCGCGCGCACGACCGATCGGGGCCCCTTCATAGGCCTCTTGGCGCTATAACTACCTGATCAAAGGTTCACTTACGATCGCCCGTGTCGCCGGGGTCCCCATCCGGGTCCACTGGAGCTTTTCCCTCCTCATACTGCTGGTGGCGTACACGACGCGGGGAGCGACGGCGTCAGTCGTGGAGGCCACCGCCCTCTGGCTCGTCGTCCTCTTCGCCTCGGTGACGGCCCACGAGCTGTCGCACTCCGTCGTCGCCATGAGGCTCGGGCTCAAGGTCCGGGACATAGTTCTCCTGCCCATCGGCGGCGTCTCCGAGATAGAGGGGATGGACACCTCACCGCAGGTGGAGTCGCGTGTCGCCATCGCCGGGCCCCTCATGAGCGTTGCCATCGGCGTGATCTGTCTCGTCCTCGCCCTCGCCGTCGGATCGTCGGTGTGGCCGCCGACGCTCTCGGCGAGCGACTGGCTCGTACGCATCGGCTGGCTCAACCTCGCTCTCGCGGCCTTCAACCTGATCCCTGCGCTGCCCATGGACGGTGGCCGCGTGCTCCGGAGCCTGCTCGCCCGATTCGGCGATGCCGGCCGGGCGACTCGAGTCGCCGCAGGGCTCGCCGCCGTGCTCGGTATCGGGATGATCGTCGTCGGGGTGAAGTACGACATCTTCCTCGTCCTCATCGGAGCCTTCGTCATCGCCGGCGCCGGCCAGGAGTGGAGAACGGCACGGGTCCGCTCGGCGCTGCAGGCGCTTCACGTAGGCAACCTCATGTACCCCGACCACACCACGGTGCCGGCCTCGGTGAGCGCCGCCGAGCTCGCCTCGTGGCTCCGGCATTTCCCCGGCCGGGCGATACCCGTCGTCGACGAGGGCAACCGCTACTTCGGCATCGCCTCCCTGGGCGAGGTGAGCACGGCCCCGCCCGGCTACACGGTCGGGTCCTGCTGCGACCGGCGGGCACCCGTTCTCGTGCCGGACATGGCGGTCTACCCGACCGCCCTCCAGGCCTTCAACAACGCCCAGCGCCACGAGCTCGCCGTCAGCGCCAACGGCCAGATAGTGGGCGTGCTCTACCTCCCTACCGTGAGCCAGGCATTGGCGCGCGCCGCCAGCTGAGCGCACGGGGACGTCACAAGAGCCGGAGCTGCCCCGCCGAGATACCCGGCCTCGCGCCGGCGGGTGACCCGTGCTCGATGCCCGACCCGTGCTCCATGCGCGTGCCGTCCTCGGTGCCCGTCCAGCGCCACGACCGGGAGTCGAGCACGGCCTCGGCTGCGCCCCCTGCTTGCTCGAATGCCGCTCGCACCACCGTCGAGATCCGTTGCTGCTCCCCCGCCGGCTGGTAGGAGCGCTCGCCGAACCGCCTGGCGTAGAGAGCAGAGAGCTCCGGCCTCGATCCGGCGAGCCACGAGAGGTAGTGCTCGCGGACACCGCGTCTCAGGTGGAGCGCTATCGCCGAGACAGAAACGGCCCCGGCTGCGGCGCAAGCCTGGGCGACCTCACGCAACTGATCGTCGGAGTCCGAGAGCCCGGGGAGCACGGGAGCAACGAGGACGCCGCATGTCACGCCCGCCTCGTTCAGCCTCCGCACCGCCTCGAGGCGCTTCACCGGTGGCGGTGTCCCGGGCTCCGTCAGCCTCCACACGTCCCGATCGAGCGTGCCCACAGAGAGATTGACCCGCACGTCGGTCCTTCGCGCCGCAGCCGCCAGCTCTCGCAGGTCACGCAGGACGAGGGTGGACTTCGTAAGGATGCTGAAGGGGTTCTCGTGCTCGGCGAGGACCGCGACGATCCCCCTCGTCAGGTGGTACTTCGCTTCCGCCTTCTGGTAGGGGTCGGTGTTGGTCCCCATGGCGATGTGGTCCTTGGCCCAGCGAGGCGATGAGAGCTCGGCCTGCAGCCTCTCGACGGCGTTCACCTTGACGACGATCCGCCGCTCGAAGTCCTCTCCGAGCCCAAGGCCGAGGTACTCGTGGGTCGGCCGGGCGAAACAGTAGACGCAGGCGTGAGAGCAGCCGCGGTAGGGGTTGATGGTGTAACGAAACGGGACCGAGCTCGCCTCAGGCACGCGGTTCACGACCGTCCTCGCGTTGACGTGAAGGAACTCCATCCCGGCGTACTCGCCAATCCCGACGTGCCGCTCGCTCAACGAGCCGTCCGGGAAGAGCCGCGTCTCGTCCTCTTCCTCGGCCAGGCGCCACCGCAGTCTCGCTGTCATCGGTGCAACTATAGCGAACGTGTGTTCTGTAGCCGGGCGAGGGGCGGCGGCCGGGCGTCCTCCATCTAATGTCGCGCCACCATGGTGGCGCTATCGGTTCTCGGGGCGGCGAGCCTCGCCGCCTGGTGCGGACTCGTGCTCGCGCGGGGGCGTTTCTTCCTCCCGGGACCGTGGCTTCCTCGCCGAGGCGCCGAGCCAGAGGCAGGAGCCTGGCCTGCCGTCACCGCCATCGTGCCCTCCAAGAACGAGGCCGACCTCCTTCCTCGCACCCTTCCCCGCCTGCTCGCGCAGCGCTACGAAGGGCCATTTCGCGTCGTGGTCGTCGACGACGGCTCGACCGACGGCACTGGGGACGTCGCCCGCGGCACGGTGGCGGACGGCATGGCGGAGGGCGCTCCGTGCAGGGTGGTCGAAGCCGGACCGACTCCAGAAGGTTGGGCAGGGAAGGTATGGGCCCTCGCCGGCGGGACGAGGGTGGCCGCTCCTGCAGAGTGGCTCTGGCTCACCGATGCCGACATCGCCCACGACGCCGACGTGCTCCACCGGCTGGTGAGCCTCGCCCTCGCCGAACAGCTGGACTCGGTCTCGGTCATGGCGCGACTTCGCACCGTGACAGCATGGGAACGCCTTGTAATCCCGGCGTTCGTCTACTTCTTCTCGATGCTCTACCCGTTCCGGCAGGTCTCCGGGCGGCGGGGCCGAACGGCGGCGGCCGCAGGCGGCTGCCTGCTCGTGAGGGCCGCTCTGCTCGACTCCTCCGGCGGGTTCGAGGCGATGAAGGGCGCCGTCATCGACGACCTCACCCTCGCCCGCCAGCTCGCTCGTTCCGGCGGGCACCTGTGGCTGGGCCTCGACGACGGGGTCGAGAGCATCCGGCCCTACCGGCGCCTCGCCGATCTCTGGCAGATGGTCGCCCGCAGCGCTTACACCGAGCTCGGTTGCTCCCCCGTCCGCCTCGCCGGCGCTCTCTGCGGGCTCCTGCTCCTCTTCGCCGTCCCGCCGGCTTGCGTCGTGGCGGGGCTCGCCGGGCTCGCCGGGCTCGCCGGCAGCGGCGGTGGCACCACCCCCGCGGTGACCCTCGGAGCGGGGGCGCTCGCCTGGGCACTGCAATCGGCGAGCTACCTGCCCATGGTGCGGCTGTACCGCCTCGGCCAGAGCTGGGCCGTGGCGCTCCCGGCGGCCGGGCTGCTCTACGCCGCCATGACGGCGTCGTCAGCTCTCGACTATGCCCGGGGCAGGCACCGCTGGCGTGAAACGCCCACTCGCTTGAGCACGAATGGCTGAGGCGAGGGCGGCGACGCTCGGCGGCGCAGCCCGGAGCGTCGAGCTGCAGAGATAGATGCGCCGCTCGCTGAACTGGCCGCTCGGCTGCAACCAGGTGAGCGCCGGATCGACCGCCCGGCGCGCAGTCAGGTAGCCGACACACGCCCTCCCGAGCCCTGCTGCGACGAGCCGCTGGAGGGCGAGGTTGTCGTCCGTCCGGTAGACGATCCGCGGCGCGATCCCGAGCCGGGCCCAGGCCTGCTCCAGCTCGACCTGGATGTTCCATCGTCGCGTCCATGCCACGACGTCGACGCGGTCGAGGACTTCGAAGCCCGGGTCCTCGACGAGAGTGACCGGGTCGTCCTCGCGGACGAGGATGACCCAGGGATCGTTCACGATGGGCACGGCCTCGACACGATCGTCAGGTCGCGGACCGTGGGTGAAGGCCAGGTCGACCCGACCGCGCACGAGCGCCCCGACGGAGGCCTCGTCGTCCGACATCTCCGTCAGGATGACCTCTGCCGAGGGGTGCTCGTCGTGAAACGTCCTCAGAGCGTGCGGCATGACCTCCGCCGCGCTCGTCTGGCTGACACCGACGCGGATGACGACCCGCTCGCCCCGCTCGAGCTCTTCGACGTCGGCGGCGATCGCCTCGAGCTGGCTCAAGGCACGGCGGCCTCGTCGGGCAACGGCCTCACCCGCGGCCGTGAGCTGCACACGTCCCCGGCCGCCGGGGCGAGTCAGGAGCTGCTTGCCAACGGCAGCCTCGAGGGTCGCCACCTGATGGGAGATCGCCGACTGCGTGTAGCCGAGCTCGACGGCCGCCGCTCGGAAAGAACCCGTGTCAGCGATCGTCTGCAGCGCCCGTAACGAGCGGAAGTCTATCTCCTTCGTGATCGTCATAGTCGATCATTATAACCAATATCTCCCCGCATATCGAGATAATTCTGATTATAAACTGTTAATACCAGTAAACAACGAGGGATGATTATGTCGGTCACGCAACAGAGAGATGAAGAGAGCGTGACTCAAGGGAGGTTGCTCGGCCAGGCGGGCGGGGGACAGCTGCGCTTTTACGTCTACGCGCTCATCCTCCTCACCGCCGCGCTCCAGAACTCGGTCGCGCCGCTCATCCCCGAGTACGCCCGGCGTTACTCCATGAGCGGCACCGACGTCGGGCTCTTCCTCGGTGCCCCTGGCATCGCCACGATCGCAACCTCTCTCCTGTCGGGACCGCTGGCAGATCGCTTCGACGCCCGCCGTCTCACCGTCGCCTCGGCCTGGATCCTCGTCGTCTCGGCCATCGGGCAGGGACTGGCTCCCAGCTTCGGCATTCTCATCCTTGCCCGCGTCCTCTTCGGCACCGGCTACGGCGTCCTCTGGACTGCCGGCCTCGCCTGGCTCGCGTCCACGACCGGAGACACGGCGAAGTCGGGCCTCGGCGCCACGGTTGCCTACTCGGGCATCGGGGGGATCCTCGGCCCTGCCTTCGCTGGGATCGCCTCGGAGTACATCGGCCTCGAAGGACCGTGGCTCCTTCTCGGCAGCCTCCTCGTGGCGGTGACCATCCTTCTCCACACAGTCAAGGTGGAGCACGTTCCGCGGGCTGCCGGTTCTGCCTCAGGCGGCGTGTCGTCTGCTCGAAGAGTGGCGGACGACCTACGCGTCGTGACTGCCGTCGTCGCCGTCATCGTCGCGAGCATCTGCTACAGCGTCACCGCCCTCCTCGGGCCGCTCGAGCTCGAGCGAGCAGGGATGAGCGAGAGCACCATCGGGCTCGCCTTCTCCCTCGGCGCCGTCCTCTACTTCCTCGCTAGCTCCTTTACCGCGCTCGCCGGGAGGCGGGCGGTGACCGTCGGAGCCGCCGTCGTCGCCGCCGTCGCCTGCGCCGCCGCACTCGCGCCTGGCGGCATCTCGGTCGCACCTGTCGTGATCATCGGGGTGCTCTGCCTCGGGTCGGCTGCTCGGGGTGTGGTCTGGACCGTCACCTACCCCTTGGCGGAGCGAGGGGCAGAACGAGCGGGCGCCGGCGTCGGCGTCGTTCTCGGGTTGCTCAACGGCACCTCGGCCGCCATGACCGTGTTGACTCCCCTTGTCGCCGGTACGCTCGCCGACTCCGTCGGAGGACGCAATACCTTCGAGCTTGCCGCTGTCGCCTGCCTCGCCGTCCTTGGCGCCTGGTGGCTCTTCGTGCGCATGCGCAACTCTGCTGGGCGTCCCGACGAGGTGCTCCTCGTGCACGGGCCGCAGGTCTGACCGCACCGGCCGGCACGCCTCGAGGCGGTCGTCAGACTGCTCGAATGGCGATCCCGGCAGACGTGAGAGCACTGCGGACCTCGGTCGCGATCTCGAAAGCGGCGGGGTTGTCTCCGTGGATGCAGAGCGTCTCGGGCGCGAGGTGAAGCGTCGTACCGTCCACAGCCGTCACCGTGCCTTCCGTTGCCATCTGGAGCGCACGCCGTGCTGCGACGGCAGGGTCGTCGATCACCGCACCGTCGAGGCGGCGAGGAGCCAAGTGGCCATCCGCGAGGTAGCCACGCTCCGGGAAGCCCTCGCGCACGACCGGATGGCCTGCTCTGCCAGCGGCGCCGTCGAGCTCGCTTCGGGGGTTGACGAAGAGCGGTAGCTCAGGATCGAAGTCGTTCACGGCTCTGACTATCGCCTCGGCGATCTCAGGCTCGTCCCCGACCGGGCTCCAGAGGGCGCCGTGCATCTTCGCATGCGAGAGCTGCACTCCCACCCCGCGAGCGAGCGCTGCGAGTGCCCCGATCTGGTAGAGGACGTCGTCGTGGACCTCCCGAGGGCTCACGGCCATCGCCCGCCTCCCGAAACCGACGCGGTCCGGCAGCCCCGGGTGAGCACCTACAGCCAAGCCCAGGCGCTTGGCGAGCCTGAGCGCGTCCACCATGGTCGACGGATCCCCTGCATGGAAGCCGCAGGCGACGTTCACAGTGGAGACGAGGGGGAAGACGGCCTCGTCGTTGCCCATGCGCCAGGGACCGAACGACTCTCCTGCGTCGACGTTCAGGTCCACGGCAGTGCCGCACTGTGGCGCGGGCTCCATCCCGAGGCAGATTACCGCCTGACCATTCCTTCTCGGGGTGTCAAGCGCGCCGGGGACGGCGGGTGGGCTCCCGCCGACTTGGCTCGCGGCGGGTGGCTTGCCGCCGACGGGACGCCCCCTGAGTGGCCGGGGCGCCGACGGCCATGAGGTCGCGGATGGCGTCGCGGACAAGCTCGGCGAGCTCTCCGGCGGGGATGTCGGCAAAGGCCGCGCTCGTTCCCATGAACAGTCCCATCACGGCACCGATCGAGCAGGCCATCCGCACTCGCAGGGGCAGCGGCATGTAGGGGGCACGGAGAACGCGCTGGAGCTGCTCCTGAAGATCGCCGTGCTCGGTCTCATGGTGCTCGGTCTGCTGGAGCTGCTCGAGAGCCTTGTCGTTCCGTAGGTGGAACAGGAAGAGCTTGCGGTTCTCGAGCACGCGGTCGACGAACTCGTCGAGCACTGCTACCCAGGCCTCGATACCGGCGCCGGCGTCGCTCAGCTGCTCGAGCTGCTCGAGCGAGCTGCTGCCGAGGGCGTGCATCCGCATGTGGAGGGAGAGAAGGATGTCCTCCTTATTCTGGAAGTGGTAGTAGAGCGCCGCCTTCGTGAACCCGAGGGCGTCCGCCACCTCCCGCATGGAGGTCTGTTCGTAGCCCTGGTCGGTGAAGAGGTCGAGGGCGACGTCGAGGATCCGCTCCCGCGTCGACCCCCGAGGGCGACCCCCCCGCCCCTGCCCGCGCGCTCCCGCCCGCTGGCGGACGCGGTCGTCCTGAACTCCGGGAAGGCCGCGACGCGGGCGTGGTTGGCGCATGGCTACAGTTTACTTGACGGCCGGTAAGAGAATGCGTATTCTGACCACATGACTTACCGACCGACAAGTAAGGGAACCGCGCCGTGCCAGCGCTCATGATCGAGGCGGACTCCCTCACCAAGTCCTTCGGGGCGACAAAGGCGCTTGCCGGAGTGAGCTTCTCGGTGCCGGCGGGATCGATCCTCGGCATGCTCGGGCCGAACGGAGCCGGCAAGACGACGGCAGTGCGGATCCTTACGACGCTGGCGATCCCCGACGACGGGCAGGCCAAGGTCGCCGGCCACGACGTCGTCGCCGAGGCGGCCGCAGTCCGGCGCAGCATCGGAGTGACTGCACAGGACGCCACCATCGACGAAGCCCTCACCGGCCGCCAGAACCTCGTCATGGTGGGCGAGCTCTCCGGGCTGAAGCGCAAGGCGGCGAAGTCGCGTGCCGCAGAGCTCTTGACGCGCTTCGACCTCCTAGAGGCGGCCGATCGTGTCACGAAGGGCTACTCAGGAGGCATGCGCCGCCGGCTCGATCTGGCGGCGAGCCTCGTGACGCGCCCGAGCGTGCTGTTTCTCGACGAGCCGACCACCGGGCTCGACCCGACGAGCCGGTTGCTCATGTGGCAGGTCATCCGCGGCCTCGTCTCCGAGGGCACGACGATCCTCCTCACGACCCAATACCTGGAGGAGGCGGACGAGCTCGCCGACCGGATCGTCGTCATCGACCACGGCACGGTGATCGCCGAAGGAACCGCTGCCGAGCTCAAGAGGCAGATCGGCGGCGCCCGCCTCTCGGTGACGCTCGCCGAGCCTCACCCTCGTGCTGTCGCTGCCCTGACCGGCCTCGTCGACGGCGACGTGCAGGTCAGCCAGGACGGCCGCCGGCTCCAGGCGGCAGTGCGTTCGACGTCGGGGCTCGGGACGACCGTCGTCCGGGCCCTCGACGCCAACGGCGTAGTAGTCGACGACGTCGAGGTCCGGCCACCCTCCCTTGACGACGTCTTCTTCTCGCTCACGGGCCACGGCGCCCTCGACCTCGAGGGCGAGACGTGTGATCTCCAGGTTCTCGAAGGAGTCTCTTGATGCTTACGACCACGACGCTGGCGCCCCCCTCACCGGCTCTCACTCGCTCAGGGGCCCTGGCCAGACTGCACGACGTCGTCGTGCTCGTCCGGCGCAACCTCATCCACATCGCCCGCGAGCCGCTCCAGCTCTCCGATGTGACCGTCCAGCCGGTCCTCTTCACGCTGCTGTTCGTCTACGTGTTCGGCTCCGGCGTGCCGATCCACGACGGCAGCTACAAGGACTTCGCGATCGCGGGGTTGATGCTCCTCAACCTGACGACCTCCGCCATGGGCACAGCCGTCGGTCTCATCTCCGACATCACGACAGGCGCGATCGACCGTTTCTGCACGCTCCCCATGTGGCGTTCCGCCGTGCTCGTAGGCCGGTCCCTCGCCGACCTCCTCTCCTCGGCGCTGTGCATCGCCATCGTCGCCGTCACCGGGCTCGCCATCGGATGGCGACCGGACGCGAGCGCCGGATCGATCCTTGCCGGATTCGCGATCGCCCTCCTGTTCAGCTACGCCCTTTCCTGGGCATGCGCCGCCCTCGGCGTCGTCTCCAAGGGACCCGAGTCGGCACAAGGCGTCGGCCTCATCATCCTCTTCCCGCTCGCCATCGTCTCGAACGCCATGGTCCCGACGGCCGGGATGCCCGGCTGGCTCCAGGTGATCGCCAACTGGAACCCGGTGAGCTCCGTCACCGCTGCCGTCCGCCACCTCTTCGGCAACCCGAACCCGTCGGCGACCATCTCGGCGTGGCCGATGCAGCACCCCGTCCTCGCCGCGGTGGCCTGGTCCGCCCTCATTCTCGCCGTCTTCGCCCCGCTCGCCGCGCACCTGTTCCGGCAGAAGACGACCGGATAGCCGCCTCGTCAGCGTCGCAGCTCTGCCGGCGTCTCGAGCCGTGCAAGCTTGAGCGGATTGGCGATCGCATAGATCCGGGTGATCTGGTCGTCCTCGACGGCGAGACTCACGGCAACGGTCATGGCGGCGACGTCGATCCGGATGCCCGGCAACCCGTTGATGCAAGCAGCGGACGCCACCAGGTCCGGCTCCTTTGCCACTCGAGCGAGGAACACGAGCACCTTCTCGGCGCCGGTGATCGG
>JASHRK010000256.1 GCA_030037405.1 Acidimicrobiales bacterium
GTCGACCGGGAGACGCTTCAGATCAGAAAGCTCGAGGGCAATCCCGAGCATCCCGGGTCGCGGGGACGCAACTGCGCCAAAGGACCGGCCACCTTGAACCAGGTGAGCGACCCCGACCGTATCCTGCATCCGCTTCGCCGGGCGGGGCGGCGGGGCGAAGGCCGCTGGGAGCAGGTGAGCTGGGACGAGGCTCTCGACGACATCGCCGGCCGCCTCCGCTCTGCCATCGAGGCGGGTCGGCAGAACGAGGTCATGGTGCACATCGGGCGCCCCGGCGAGGACGGCTTCACCGAGCGGGTGCTCGCCAGCTGGGGGGTGGACGGTCACAACTCGCATACGAACATCTGCTCTTCGGGGGGGCGCACCGGGTACCAGTTCTGGATGGGCATCGACCGCCCGAGCCCCGACCATGCCAATGCCTCGGTCATCTACCTCATCAGCGCACACCTCGAGTCCGGCCACTACTTCAACCCGCATGCCCAGCGCATCACCGAGGCCCGGGAAAAAGGGGCCAAGGTGATCGTCCTCGACACGAGGCTGTCGAACACGGCTAGCCATGCCGACTACTGGCTCGCCACCTGGCCGGGGTCGGAAGCGGCCGTGAACCTCGCCATCGCCAACCACATCGTCGCCACGGGCCGCTACGACCGGGAGTTCGTCCGGAGGTGGTGGAACTGGGAGGAGTACCTCGCCGCCTGCCACCCCGAGCTCGAGGCAAGCTTCGAGAACTTCGAGGAGCTGCTTCGTCACCTCTGGTCGAGCTTCACCTTCGAGTACGCGGCAGGCGAGTCCAAGGTGCCGGCGGAGACGATCGCCGAGGTGGCCGAGGTCGTGGCGTCCGCCGGGCACCGTTTCTCCGCCCACACCTGGCGCTCGGCCGCCGCGGGCAATCTCGGCGGCTGGCAGGTGAGCCGCACCCTCTTTCTTCTCTCGGCTCTGCTCGGAGCCGTCGCGACCGAGGGGGGCATCTTCCCGAACGCCTGGAACAAGTTCGTACCCCGCCCCATCCATCTCCCCCCGCACCCGGGTCGCTGGAACGAGCTCGTCTGGCCCGCCGAGTACCCGCTCTCCCAGAACGAGATGTCGTTCCTGCTGCCCCACTTCTTGAAAGAGGGCCGGGGACGGCTCTCGGTGTACTTCACGCGGGTATACAACCCGGTGTGGACCAATCCCGACGGCATGAGCTGGGTAGAGGTGCTGAGCGACGAGGAGAAGGTGGCCTGCCACGTGGCGCTCACCCCCACGTGGTCTGAGACTGCCTTCTTCGCCGACTACGTGCTTCCCGTCGGCCATAGCCCCGAGCGTCACGACTCACACTCCTACGAGCAGTACGACGGCCAGTGGATCGCCTTTCGCCAGCCGGTGCTCCGCGCCGCGAGGGAGCGACTGGGGGAGAGGGTGAGCGACACCCGGCAGGTCAACCCGGGCGAGGTCTGGGAGGAGAACGAGCTCTTTATCGAGCTCTCCTGGCGCATCGACCCCGACGGCAGCCTCGGAATCCGCCGCTACCACGAGTCGCTCGCCGACCCGGGGACGAAGTTGAGCGTGGACGAGTACTACGGCTGGATGTTCGAGCACTCGGTCCCCGGCTTGCCCGAGAGAGCTGCGGCCGAGGGACTCAGCCCCCTTGACTACATGCGCCGGTACGGCGCCTTCGAGATCCGCCGCGGGGTCGGGCCCTGCCACGAGGAGCAGGTGCCAGAGGCCGAGCTCGACGACATGGCGATCGGCTCTCATGGTCGCGTCTATGCGAGGGGGCCGCACGAGAGCTCGAACATCGTCCCCGTGGGGGCACCTGAGCCGGACGCCGAGCAAAGGCGCCCCGTCGGGGTGCTCGTCGACGGCGTGGTGCGCCGCGGCTTCCCCACCCCCTCGGGCCGTCTCGAGCTCTGGTCGTCAACGCTTGCCTCCTGGGGCTGGGCCGAGCACGCCCTGCCCGGCTACATAAAGAGCCACGTCCATTTAGATGCCCTCGGCGAGGGCGAGATGGTGCTCATCTCCACCTTCCGTCTCCCCACCCAGGTCCACACCCGCTCCGGCAACGCCAAGTGGCTCGACGAGCTCGCCCACACGAACCCCCTCTGGGTCCACCCGCAGGACGCGAAACGCCTCGGGATCGCCACCGGGGACCTCGTCAGGGTCGAGACCGCCATCGGTCATTTCGTCTTGAAGGCATGGTCGACCGAGGGCATCCGCCCGGGCGTGGTTGCCTGCAGCCACCACATGGGAAGGTGGCGACCAGAGAGCGAGACCGGACAGCGCCAGGTCATGGCCAAGGTGGCCCTCGAAAAGGAGAGGGACCGCTGGTCGATGAGGCGACTGTCGGGTCTTCACCCGTTCATCTCCGAGGATCCTGACACGGCGCGTCTTTGGTGGAGCGACGTCGGGGTGCACCAGAACCTCACCTTCCCGGTCCATCCCGACCCGATCTCAGGGATGCACTGCTGGCACCAGCCGGTGCGTGTCCTCCCCGCCGGTCCGGGGGAGGCCGCGGGGGACGTCGTGGTCGACACCGCCAAGGCGCACGCCAACTTCCAGCGCTGGCTCGCCATGACGCGGCCGGCCGGCTCGGTAAGCCCCGACGGGACGAGGCGTCCCTACTGGCTCATGCGTCCCTTGCGCCCGTCTCGGGCCGCCTACACGCTGATGGGCGGTGGCGAAGCGTCGTAGGGCCGCTCGCTCTCACGATGCCAGCCGCCCGCGCCCTACTACGTCGCCTGCAGGGGAGCGCCGAATGCCTGCCGTCCCCAGCCAGTCGCTGCGGATATGCGCTCGGCCGTATCTCGAAGCTGTTCGGCAACAGTGCGAACCTTCTCGTCGTCCTGGAGAGCCGAGCGGTGCATCGTAGCGGACACCGACGCCACAACTCTCTGGTTAGGAGAACCGAAGACGGGCACGGCGAGCGCGCCGCTGGAGGCCAAGACACCACCCTCACTCCGTGAGTATCCTCGCTCACGGATCCCAGCAAGAACCTTGAGCAGCTCTGCCGGGTCGCAGATCGTCTCTCTCGTCAACTGTTCGAGTGGTTGAGTCAGATACCAGTCGAGAAACGCAGGTTCGGAGTACGCCAGCAAGACTTGGCCTTTGGAGCTGCAGTGCAATGGAAAGTGGTAACCATACGTAGATTTGGCAATATTCCGCCGCTTAGGATTGTGAACAGACAACAGCGTCAAAGCCAGCCTTCCAGCCTTTTCAGAAAGCTGTATCACGCCGTCAACGTCCAGCGAGAGGAGTTCAAGAGACGGTCTGGCCAGCTCGATGATCGGATGGTGCACCGTATAGGCGCTGCCCACCAACCAGCATGTTTGGCCGATACGGTACTTTCCTGATTCAAGATCCTTCTCGAGAAAGCCCTGAGACGCCAACTCCGAGACGAGCCGGTGCACGGAGGTCCAGGGAAGCCCCAGATGCTCGCAGAGCTCGCTCGGTCGCATCGGCCTCTCCGCAAGGACGCTCAAGAGTCGAACCGCACGATCCAGCGACCTGAGAGCGGTCACGCGGCCACTCGACGTCTCTTGACCGACACCTTCCAGAGGCGACTTGCTGACCGTCACTCCCTTGGCACCTCCTGGCGGAAGAGTACCACCTTGAGGTTTGCGATCATGGTAACCGGCCGGCTACGACAACGTGAAACTTTAAGGATGCAACCGCACGATCGAGCGACCTGAGCGCCGTCACGCGGCCGCGCGACCTCTCTTGACCCGCACCTTCCAGGGACGAGTCGCTGTTGGTCACCCTCTTGACACCTCTCGGCCGACGAGTATCATATTCGGTGATAGTATCCGCTAGTCGGATAGCCGGTGCTAGCAATGAATGGAAGGCGCGTTCTCGAGAAGACACCGGCAACCTTTCCGGACTCTATCGCTTCGCGTCTATGTCACCCCAGGAGGTACTAGATATTCACCGGGGTGATTGTCGGCCGGAAAGTTGCTGAGGATACTAAGCACAGGAGATGAGGGCTCTGGGCACAATGACGATTCCAATCATCGACATAGGAGGGGCTAGCTATGACTCCGGTAACCTTTCAGACACGGGCAGGGAGATCGTTACAGCTGCACGAGAAGTCGGGTTCTTCTATGTCGAGAATCACGGTATCGCCCGAGAGCTGCGTGAAGCCTGTCTCGCCGGCGGGGCGGACTTCTTCGATGCTCCTCTTGATCTCAAGCTGAAGTACGCCGTCAACCGGAAACATCGCGGCTATGTTGCTCAGGGCGCCGCCCGTATGTACGGGAAGGAGCATCCCGACCTGAAGGAGAGCTTCAAGTGGGCACTCGAGTTCGACGAGACAGAGGATGCGCCTCTCTACGGCGCCAACCAATGGCCAGTCGAGTACCCTGCATTCGCAAAGGCAGCGTATGCCTACTTTCTGGAGGCGATGCGATGCGGTGACTTCCTATTGCAAGCGGTAGCCGTCGGGCTCGGCCTGAGGAAGAGTTTCTTCGTCGAGAGCTACGGAAAGCCGATCTCTCGTGGTGGTATCATTCACTATCCTCCACAAGACCCTATGGCGCCAGGGGACGTCTATGGAGTGGCGCCACACACTGACTACGGTTGCCTAACGCTGCTTTGGCAGGATGACTCCGGGGGTTTGCATATTCGTACAAAAGCCGGCGATTGGATCGACGCTGAGCCCATCGAAGACACCTACGTCATCAACATTGGCGATCTACTAGCACGTTGGACGAATGATTTGCTCGCGTCGAATGCACATCGAGTCGTCAATCTGAGCGGACGAGATCGCTACTCGATAGTGGTGTTCCACGACCCGAGCTTCTCGACTGTGGTCGATCCCGGAGATGTCTGTCCAGGTCAGCCGAGCACGTACCCGCCCGTCACGGCTGGCGAGTACGTGCTCGAAAGGTTCAATGAAGCTTTCACGTATCGTGCTTGAGTTCTCCAAGCGAAGCAACCGTTTATGACGACTGCGCGCGTAAAAGCAGATGTCGTGGTCATCGGCGGTGGTATTGCTGGCGCTTTGGCGGCGATAGCCGCCAAACGTGACGATCTCGACGTAGTCCTCGTCGACCGAGGATACTTTGGCCGCACCGGGTGTAGCGCTCTTGCCTCGGGTATGTTCAGTTACTACCGTCCGACCGATGACTGGGACTACTGGCTCAGCAATCACGGCGGAGTGCTCGTGAATCAGGAGCTACTGAAGAAGGCGATCGCCTTTCAGTACGACCTCGCGAATATGCTGGCTGATTGGGGCGTCCAGTGGGTTAGAGATCCGGAGGACGGTGGCGAGATCTCTCGTATCGGTGGACCAGGTATACCCTTTCCTCATAGTGCGATGATGGTGGGCGGTGGACCACAATTCATGATGTCGGTACGCCGCCATGCTCAGCGGGTTGGCGTGCGAGTGATCAACAGGACGTTTGCCGTCGATCTTCTCACCTCCGACGGGGAGCTACCTACGAGCGGCGACGTGGTCGGTGTCATCGGGACGAACACACGAGGCGGCGGGTGGATGGTCGTCGAGGCACCGATCACCGTCCTTGCAACGGGACCTGTGCACTTTCCCTATCCCCGGCCGGCCGGGCCTTTCACAGGAATGCCGGTCGAGCTCTCAGGCGACGGCGTAGCCATGGCGCTACGGGCGGGTGCTGACCTCGGGAAGATGGAGCTCGGCGGAGACGGCCTGGTGCAGGAGCTCTTCTACGCGGCTCAGGGCTTCGAGATGCTGCTCGGGCTTGGAGGGCGTCTTGTGAACGGGAGGGGCGAGGACTTCCTCACGCGATACGCCGAGACGAGAGCTCTCGCGTCCGGAGCAAGGCGTTCGTCGCTCGGGAATGCGTCCATTGTGGAGCTCGTGGCCGGGAGAGGCCCGATACTGCGAGACAGCCGTGGGCTCGGTGCGGCAGAGACGAGGCTTCTCGACGTCGTGATTCCCATCATCATGCGGACGTTTCGCGCCGCCGGGATCAAAGTCGAGCAGGACCTCGTGCCATATACGCGAGCTCTCGTGGCGAGCACCGCCGTCTCAGGTGGGGGCATCTGCACGCAGCCGGATGGGAGGACCTCGCTACCTGGTCTCTATGCCGTGGGCAACGCGACGGACGGCGCTTACGTCATCATGGGCCAGAACCTGTCCACCTGCGCGGTGCTCGGCTACTGGGCGGGCGAGGCGATCCGGGAGACGGCCATCCCGGGGACGGCCAGCGCGGGCAGTGAGGAGCAG
>JASHRK010000001.1 GCA_030037405.1 Acidimicrobiales bacterium
TCGCCCGCAACGACCCCTCAACCACTCGAGAAACGTCTCCAGGGGTTGTGCCTCCCGGTCCCTGATCGCTCCCGGCGGCGCGGGTCCCCCGGGGTAAGCTCCCTCACTCAGTCGACCTGAGGGCGGCCGGGAAGGCGCGTGAGGAGCGAAGCTCGATGACGATCTCGTCAGCACAACCCGAGGAGGAGAGGGCGGCCGAGCCGCCGAGAGGGCATGTACGCATGGTCTATCTCGGGCCCGTCGCGCCCCATTGGGAGGTCGAGTCGCAGTTTGGAGACCGCGGCGTGATCGAGGAGTTCCGGCAACGTGCCCTTGCCCGCCTCGTGCTCCTCCCGCCGCACGACCCGCAGTTCCGCCGCAACCGGGAGCGCATCGCCCGCGACGCGGAGCGTGAGAACCTCGTGCTCGAATGGGACCTCGGGGTGCCCGAGGACGACGAGGAGATGGGGAGCGGCGGGGGCTTCGACGGGTCCTGACTGGCTAGTTCTCGCCCAGTTCTCGGCGACCTCTGCCGGCGGCGAGACGCCCGCTAGCGCTAGCCGTCGCCGGAGTCGCGGTCCGCTCCGTCCGCCTGTATCTCCAACCGGGCGAGCCAGAGCCCGGGAGCGTCGATCTCGGCGGGCGTGGGCAAGCTCGCTACGTCGACCCACATCCGCGCCAGCTCCTGGTCGCCCGAGCGCTCGAGCACGCCCGAGACGAAACGGGCTCCCCGGTCGACCTGGTCCTGGTCGAGCCTGAGGCCGAACAGCTGCTCGGCCGCCTTCTCACCCTCGGCTCTTCCGACGCGGCGGCGGCGCATCGCCTCGGCGATCGGGGCGTTGGCGCCGATGAGCCGGCTGGCAATGGCTGCGGTGAAGTGCTCGGCGTAACCAGAGATGGCCGCCGTCAAGGCGTCGAGCTCGGAACGGACGCGCCGTACCTCGGCGGAGTCCGGGGCGGCGCCCAGGGTGGAGATGTCGCCCATCGCCTCCAGGATGGACTCGACGTCTGCCGGCGGCCCGCCCTGCATCAGCTGGCTCAAGGCCGTCGGGTCCATGTGCACGTGCTCGGCATGTTCGACGACGAGGGCGGCGAGACGTGATGCCACGTGGGGCCGGGAGAGCACGGCGTGGTGCAAGAGCTCGTGCACGCAGAGCCAAAGGGCAAAGTCGTCGCGAGACAGGCTCCACGACTCCGCCGTCTCGCTGACGTTCGCCGCCACGGCCAGGATCTCGCCACCGGTCACGGGGGCAAGCGGCAGCTCGTATTGACCGAGGGCTCGGTTGGCGAGATGACCGACGGCGGAGCCGACCTGCAAGGCCACCATCATCGGCATCATCAGAGTCGCCCACTGCCCGAACAGCGCCGACAGCCTGTCCCCGGCGTCGTCGTCCTCCGGCGGGGGCGCGGGAGCCTGTCCCGGCTCTCGCTCGATCTCGTGGCCGCCCTCTCCGGGCCAGCCCGAGCGCTCCCCTCCCGCCTCGGAGGAGGGACGCATGGCCGGAGTGAGGCGGTCGACGATGGGTCGCCAGCAGTCCAACGTCCTGCGGGCCCACTCGCCCCTGCTCGCCGGCACGAGACGGGCGTGCGAGCCCTCGGGTGCGAGCCGCATCCCGGTCAGGTCAGCCACGTGCAGCTCGGCGATAGCGCTCAGCTCCTCGAGGCGGATGCGTTCCAACGGATCCGGATTAGCGTCGTCGCGGTCGCCGGATGCAGCCGAGACCGCCACCTGGTAGGCGAAGGGCCACTGGAACCCGCCGCCGCTCGGCATCATCCTGATCAGGTCACCGAGCATGTTCGAGAGGAAGTCGCCTCCGCGGCGGGAGGGAGGGTCGCTCACAGCGCTCAGGCTGCTCGCTGCAGTGTGGCGTCCAAGCGCTTCTGCTCGTGATCGCGCACGATCTCGAGCCTGACTGCCGAGCTGGGTCGCTTCATGTAGAGCTCTGCGCGGAGGTCTGCCATCGTCGAGACGGGTTTCCCGTCGACGTTCTCGATGACGTCTCCGCGCTGCAACCCAGCCTTGGCGGCAGCGCTGTCAGGATCGACCTGCGTCACCCGCACCCCCTCCACGGGCTGGTAGAAGCGTTCCATCGCCAGCAAGCTGTGGTTGCGGGTAAGGGGCGGGGTCGCTACGTCGACGGAGGCTGCAACGCCTTTGACTCCGAGCCAGCCGTGAACCACCCGGCCGTGCCGGATGAGCTCAGAGGCGATCCGCGCCGTCAGCCACCCACCGGCCGCGAGGGTCGTCTTGCCCTCGCGCCCGGTCACGATGGCATCCACCCTCCCGTTCGCGTCCACGACGACGGTGCCAAGTGGCACGGTGCCGAGCGAGGACGGGCATCTCTCGAGGAGAGCTGGCCCCCCGGCCATGCTCTGGCCGCTCGGCATACCTTGTTGCAACGTGTCGAGGGTGAATTCGACGTCGCTCGTCCCTCCGCCCACCCCCCTCCAGGCGGCGATGACGAAGCTGGCAGTCGAGCTGACGTTAGTTGCGGAGAAGCGCACGAAGGGCAAACCCGTCTCGTCCACCTTGAGGACGGCCAGCCCGCTATAGGGGTCTATGCCCCGGACGGCGGCGATGAGCTCCTCTCCATCGGAGGGGAGCACCGTGACGCTCGAGGCTCCTCGCACGAGCGACGCCGGAGCGAGCACGTAGCCGGCCGAGGAGATGATCACGCCATCGCCGTCGTCCATGCCGTCGTCTCGGTAGGCATGAACGGCCACGAGGGCCGTGCCGATGCTCGAGAGCAGCGGCGTGACCGACGAGTCGGAGAGAGGGGGGACGATCGTCGAGGTCGTGACGGCGCTCGTCATCCCGGAGCGCGCCACCACCTTCTCGCGAGGTGGGTGGCTCGTATTGAGCCAGCTCGTCACGTGCGTCCCGACGAGCACGACTCCCGTGGCCAGGATGGCGCCGACGACGCCGGCGGCGCCGGCGCCGGCGCGCGAGGGCGTGCTCGCCAGCCATCGCCTGCGGGCCATCATCGTCTGTTCCGGCGTGGGCCGCTCGATGGCCGAGGACATCTCAGAGGGGTGGCGCCACAAGCGATCCTCTGGTGGGAGCAGGGGTCCAGAGCTTTCCTCTTCGTGGCCCTCGTCGAAGTCGTTCCCGGGCTCCACCACGAACCGAGAGGATACAAAGACGAGACAGGGTGTGGGGCCGCGGGCCTGCACCCGGGGGTCAGCGGGCTGCCTACGATGCTGCAGTGCCCGGACCGCCGAAGGGGGATGACTGGCTGTTGCTCACGGCGAGCTGCTTGGCAGTCCCGGATGCCCTCGACTTCGTCGGCGGTCCCTCGTGGGGCGGAGTGGCTGCCTTCGTCGGAGTGGTGCGCGACCATGCCGAGGGTCGCCACGGAGTAACGGCCATCGAGTACGAGGCATACGAGGAGGCGGTGGCGGCACGTTTCTCTGAGATCGTCTCGGCCGCCCGATCGGCCTGGCCGGAGCTCGGGCGAATCGCCGTATGGCACCGGACAGGTCTTGTGAAGCTTGGCGAGCCTTCGGTCTTGACCGTCGTCTCTTCGCCTCATCGGGCCGAGGCGCTCGAGGCGTGTCGCTACCTCATCGACGCCGTGAAAGCGTCGGTGCCGATCTGGAAACGGGAGCACTGGCCCGGAGGGGCGGAGTGGAGCGCTGTCGCGCAGGGCATCGAGCCCGTCGCCTCACCGGTGGACGTGCCGGGCGTTGGCAGGCGAGACACTGGCAGGAGCGTCGCCAGATGAGGTCCGCCATCGCCGTCGATCTCGGCTCCTCGAGGACACGGGTCGCGGACGCCACAGGGAGGATCCTCGTCGACGAGCCGACCGTGGCGGCAGTCGACGCGAGGAGCGGAGAGCTCCTCGCCCTCGGCGAGCGCGCTCTTCTCATGCCCACTCGCGCCGCAGGTGACGTCGTTCTCGTCCGTCCCGTCGCCCACGGCCAGTTGCAAGACCTCAGCCTGACCGACCAGGTGGCCGAGTCCCTCCTCGCCCGAGTGAGGGGAAGCTCCTCCCGTCACCCCGAGGTTCTCTGCACGGCGCCGGGACTGGCGAGCAGCGTGCAGCGAAGAGCTGTCGAGCGTGCTTTCAAGCGGGCTGGAGCTGCAGAGGTCGAGTTCATACAGCAAGCGCTCGCCGGCGGGATAGGACTCCGTCTCAAGATCGACGAGCCAGTGGCGACGATGGTCGTCGACGTCGGTGGCGGGACGACGGACGTGGCCGTGATGGCGCTCGGGGGGGTCGTCACCGAGGCGTCGGTGCCGGTCGGGGGAGGCGACATCGACGCCGCCGTGCGGGAATTGCTCTGCAGATCGTTCGATCTCGTCGTCTCGCCGGAGGCAGCCGAGAGAGCGAAGATCGCCATCGGTTCCGCCTGGCCGGAACGGGAGGCGAAGATCGAGCTCGTAGGGCGCGACGTCGCAAACGGCATCGAGCGAAGAGTGGTGCTCACGAGCTCGGAGGTGGCGGCCGCCGCCGCCGACAGGTTGCGAACGTGCGTGAACGCGGCGGTCGACTGCATCGTGGCAGCGCCCCCTGATCTCGCGAACGACCTTCTCGCACGCGGGCTTCATCTCGTCGGCTCGGGAGGACGGCTGAGCGGTCTCGCCCGCAAGCTCGCCACCGCCGCAGGTATACCGGTCCATCTCGCGCCCAACCCGGGGCGAGCTGCCGTGCTCGGCGCCGCCCGGTGCCTCAACGAGCTTGGCGGTGGTGTCGCGCGAGCCACCAGTCCCAAAGCAAGCGCATACGGACCGGTCGAGGCCATCGGCGACCGGTGAGGGTGCAGGTCTGTCGCGCTTGGTTCAGGGTTAGCGCTCCAGCTGGCCCGATGGGCTCGGTCGAGCTCGCCGGCCCGAGAGGGAACGTTTCCCGAGCCGGTCCTCGGCGGCCTGGCGCACCTGCCAGTCACGGTCTTGAAGCGCCCTGAGGAGAGCCGCGTCGACCTGAGGGCCTTCGTAGGAGGCGAGAGCGATGACGGCGCGACGGCGGACGGCCGGACGGTCGTCGAGGGCAGCAAGTATGGCTCCGAGCGATCCGGGCGCAGCGATAGATCCCAGCGCGGCGACGGCGGACTCCCGGCAGAGCGGGTCCCCGTGCCTCAGCGCTATCTCGGTGAGAGAGCTCGTGGCGCCGGCGTAGCGAAGCTCCCCCAGGGCATAGCAGGCAGCCTCGACCACCTCCGCTGACTCGTCCGCGAGGCGGGCGGCGAGGACCTCACCCAACTCCTCCTCGACGCCACGCCCGAGGACGGGTTCCTCCCCCTCAAGTGCCTCGCTGCTTTCGACCACCCTCCAGGACAGCTCTGCTGCTCGCCGGCGGACCGTCCAGTCGCCGTCCTCGAGCGCTCTCTCGACGAGGGCAACATCGAGGGCGCCGAGGCGTAACAGAGCGCCGAGAGCCCTTGTCCGCACGCCTGGATCGTGGTCGAGAAGGCCGGCTCGAGCTGTCGCCAGGTCTCCGAGGTGCCCGGCGGCGGCCACCCCCTGCCGCCGCGCGCTCGAACGCGCCCCTTCCTCGTGAGAGGCTGGCTTCTCGTGACCGGACATGACGAAGCGAGCCTAGGGACCGAGGGCAACCCCCCGGCGGCGGAGCGCAAGCACCGGTGGAACTGGCGCTACACGGTCCTGTGCGTCATCGCTGTGATCGTGATCGCGGGAGTGCTGGCGTCGTTCATATCCGTGCCGTACTATGCCCTCACGCCCGGAGTCGCCCAGCCCGTGGGCAAGCTGATCGACGTCCCGGCGGCGCACAGCCATTCCCACTCCGGGCCCGTCCTACTCGTCGACGTCGAGCTGACGCCACTTCGAGCCATCGACTGGCTCTACTTCGAGCTCGACTCGAACGCCCAGATCGTGTCCTCGTCGGAGATCCTCGGTCCGGAGAACGCCTCTCAGTACGAGATCGAGGGCGAGATCGACATGAGCGACGCCCAGCAGGCAGCGACAGTCGTCGCCCTCAACCACCTCGGCTACCACGTAGACGTGCGCGAGGCGGGAGCTTTGATCTACGCGGTGCTGCCCGACTCGCCCGCCGGTAGGAGCCTTGCCGTGGGCGACGTCGTCACGGCGGTGGGCGGAGTTCCCGTGCATTCGTACGTGTCGCTGGGCGTCCAGATCAGGCGCTACCGCCCTGGGCGCGTCCTCACCTTCAGCGTCCGTCCGTACCCGGACGGAAAGACGAGAGACGTCAGGGTCGAGCTGTCCGAGTGGCGGATAAAGGGCAAGGGCAAGCTCGCGACGCTCGTGTGCACCCCCTACGGCACGGGGCTCAATTACCCGGTCGAGCACATCTCCCCCGAGACGGGAAAGAGAGTGTCGGCGGCACCGTGCATCGGCGCCCTCGACGTCGAGACGAGCTACGAGATAGGCAAGTTGCCCTTCCGGGTCAACCTGTCCTCCGAAGGAATCATCGGACCCTCCGCCGGCCTGGCGTTCACGCTCGGCCTGATGGACCGGCTCGATCCCTACAGCCTCACCGGGGGGCACAAGGTGGCAGCCACCGGCACGATGTCGCTCAACGGCGACATCGGAGCGGTGGGCGGCGTTGCCCAGAAGACGATCGCGGTGAGAGCTTCCGGGGCGAAGATCTTCTTCGTCCCTCCGGCAGAGTACAAGGTGGCTCTCGCCCACAGCGGCGGCAAGCTCAAGATCTATCCGGTCTCCAAGATCTCCCAGGTGCTCCGGATCCTGGAGCGCTATGGGGGAAGGGTTCCGGGCGAGAAGGGGTGACGACGGACCTGAGGCCGATACGGGGCGCAACCGGGATCGCGTCGTAGTCTGTACCACCATGCCCCCAGACGAGCCGGTTATCTCGATCTCGTCCCAGCACGGACTCCATCCTGACGAGGTAGCCCGCCGCACGTTCCCAGCCGCAAGACGTGGGCTCGACCCGGAGGCGGTCCGGCGATACCTCGAGACGCTGGCGCAAGGCTTGAGCGAGCTGCTCGAGCGGGAGCAGGAGCTGCGGCGACGGCTCGCCGACGCCGAGCGCCGCGCCGAAGCTCCCGAGCTCGACGAGCAGACGCTCCTTCGTGCTGTGGGCGCAGAGACGGCCCGGATCCTCCAGGCGGCTCACGAAGCGGCGGCGAGCGCCGTCTCTCAGGCGGAGGCGCGCGCCCAAGACATCCTGGCGGCGGCCGAGGAGGTGATGGGAGTTCGCACGGCGGCGGCGGAGGCGAGAGCAGCCGAGATCACGGAGCTCGCCAGTGCTGCCGCCTCGGCGCGGGCGGAGGAGGCGAGAGAGGAGACCGAGGCGATCGTTGGGGCCGCTCGAGCCGAAGCCGTCGAGCTGCTGAACGCCACGAGGGCGGAGTGTCGCCAGGTCGTACGAGCCGCGCGGGTGCTCCGCGCCAAGGTGCTGAGCGACCTCACCGAGCGGCGGCGGGTTCTCCGGGTGCAGCTGGAACAGCTCGGAAGCGGGCGGGACTCCCTTCTCACTGTCGTCGATGCCGTCGGAACGGCTGTCGACGATCTCCGCTTCAGGCTCGAGAGCGCCGAGCAGGAGGCTCGTGTGGCGGCCACTGAAGCAGGAGAGCGCGCTGAGACTGAGGTGGCCGAAGATGGCTCAGAGGAGCTCGAGGCGGTGCCCGAGATCGAGGAGGCTGAGGCGGCGGAGGCGGCTGCCGCCGACTCGCCAGGTGACGACGAGGCGACAGCTCCGCGGAGCGTGGACGAGCTCTTCGCCCGTATCCGAGCCAATCGGGAGCCAGAGGAAGCGGGCGAGGCCGGCGCGATGTCCGAGGAAGTGGCGGAGGCCGGCGCGACGTCCGAGGAGGCGGGGGAGGTCGAGAGCACTGTGCCACCGGCCGGGGAGACCGTTGATCTGGGTGTGAAGACCCAGCCGGTCGAGGGCGAACCGGCAGCTGCCCTCGAGCGGCGCACCGTGCTCCTGTCTCCTGTCACGACAGGCCTGAGCCGCTCTCTCAAGCGGGCGCTGCAGGACGACCAGAACATCCTTCTCGACGCTCTCCGCCATGCTTCCGGTCCGCCGGACCTCGACTCCTGCCTTCCCGAGCCGGAACAGCGGGCCCGGATCGAAGCGGCGAGCCGAGCCCTGCTCGCGGAGGCGTGGACGGTCGGCTACGGGTGGCTCGTCGGGGGCAGCCCCGACTCCAACGAGGCCGAAGATGTCGCGGGAGCGCTCGCTTCCGAGCTGGCGGGACAAGTCACCCTCCTCTTGCGCCGGAGGCTCGTCGAGGCGCTCTTGTCGACCACAGAGGTGGGAGACGGTACCTCCGACGTCGCTTCTGCGGCCTACCGCGAGTGGAGGGGGGCGCGGATCGAGGCGACGTCCGGCGACTTCACGGCGCGCGCTTTCTCGAACGGGGCGCTCGCCGGCGGTCGCGGCTCGCGTGTTGTGTGGATCGTCGACGACGACGGGCAGCCCTGCCCTGACTGCGACGACAACGCTCTTGCCGGCGTCGTCGTCGCAGGGGAGGAGTTCCCGACCGGTCAGCTCCATCCTCCGGTGCATCCTGGTTGCCGCTGCCTCCTCGTCGCCGCAAGCTCGTAGCCTTTCTCCCATGAGAGTCCCTGCCGAGGCGGCGGCGCAACGACCCCGCTTGATGCGTCGTTACCAGATGGTCATCCTGCTCTCGATCATCGCGCTCATCGTGCTCGTGTTCATCGTGCAGGCACTGGCGAACGCGTACACGAACTACCTCTGGTACCGGTCGTTCCACCTCACGATGGTCTGGCGCTCGATGGCCGAGACCAAGCTCGGGCTCGGGGCGACGTTCTCGTGCGCCTTCTTTCTCGTCTGCTGGGCGAGCTTGGCCCTCGTCGACCGGGCGTCCGTGCAAAGCGCCCACCTCGTTCCCGACTACGAGCTCGTGCGCCGCTACGAAGGGTCTGGGCGGCGCTTTCGCCTGGCATTGCGCACGATCGTCTCGCTCGTTTTCGCGCTGATCGTGGGGGCGGGGACGAGCGGCCAATGGCAACACTGGCAACTTTTCCTCAACGGTGGCACCTTCGGGATCAAGGACCCCGAGTTCCACAGGGACGTGGGTTACTTCGTGTTCAAGCTGCCGTTCCTCTCGTTTCTTGCCAACTGGGGGCTGCTTGCTCTGTTCGTGCTTTTCATTCTTACGACTGTCGCCTACTTCTTCACCGGAGGGATCCGGGTCGCCGGACCGTCGCCAAGGATCGATCCGGCGGCAATCGGGCACCTGTCGCTCATCCTCGCCTTCATGGCGCTAGTTCGGGCAGCCGGCTACTTCTTTATCGATCGCTATGCCATCGACCTCGCTAACGACAGCGTCGTTCGTGGAGCGGGCTATACCGACGTTCACGTCAGGTTGCCCGCCTTGTCGATCCTCGCCGCCGTGTGCATGATCGGTTTCGTACTTCTGACTTACAACGTCTACCAGCGGACGCTTGTGCTCCCGGCTGTCGCTTTTGGTCTTTGGGTCTTCCTGGCAATCGTGCTTGGCGCAATCTTTCCCGCGATCGTGCAATGGCTCGAGGTAAACCCTTCACAAAGCAAGGTCGAGCTACCGTATATAGAACGTAATATCCGGATGACGAGGGATGCCTACGACCTAAATTCGGTCAAAGCGCAAGCCTTCGGTGCGCACACGGATCTCAACGCAAGCGTGATTGACGCGAACAAGAAGACGCTCGATGCCCTCGCGCTGTGGAGCCCACAGGTGGCGGAAGCGACATATGACAACCTGCAAGCACTACATGGCTACTACGCTCTGTCGGCACTGTCGCTCGACCGCTATGAGCTCCGTGACGGCTCCACGGAGAAGGTGACTCCCGTCGTCATCGGCACCCGCGATGTCGTCCCCTCCGATCTGCCTCGCAAGACCTGGGTGAGCGAGCATCTCGAGTACACGCACGGGTACGGGGTCGTGATGTCTCCCGCCAACACCTCCACGTCGTCAGGGCAACCGACCTTCTCGGTGTCTGGGGCACCGGTCAGCTCCGTCAAGGGAGCTCCGCGTGTGAAGGAGCCCGACATCTACTACGGAGACTCGCAGAGCACGTATGTGGTGGTCGACACACATCAAGCCGAGCTGGATTACGTGAACACGAGTGGTGCTCCCGTGGAGAACCATTATTCGGGATCCGGTGGCGTGCAGTTGTCGGGATTCTGGCAGCGGCTTGCTTACGCGATCCACTTCCACGATATCAACCTGCTCGTCTCGAACCTGATCACGTCGAAGTCGAGGATCATCTACCAGCAGGACGTCGAGGAGATGGTGCAGAAGGCTGCCCCGTTTCTCAAAGTGGACTCTCATCCCTACCCCGTTGTCGCAAACGGCAGTATCTACTGGGTCGTCGACTGCTACACGACGACGTCGTACTTCCCTTACTCAGAGGATGCATCGACGAGGACACTGGCCGCATCAAGCGGCCTGCAGGGACAGTACAACTACGTCCGCAACTCGGTGATCGCGGTCGTCAACGCCTACAGCGGAAAGCTGAGTTTCTTCGCCAGCACCCCGAGCGATCCCATCCTCATCGCCTGGGAGCACGCCTATCCGGGGATGTTCAAGCCTCTGAAGGACATGGCTCAGCTCTCGCCAAAGCTGCTCGACCATCTGAAGTACCCACAGGACCTTTTGATGGTCCTATCGGAGATGTACGGCCGGTACCGCTTCCACGCTACCCCGAGCCAGGCTTCGCAGTTCTACTCGCTTCAGAACTCCTGGGTCGTGGCGGAGCAGTCGAGCAACGTCGCCTTCGATCCGACGTACGAGCTTCTCCGTCTGCCCGGGCAGTCCGAGCTCTCCTTCGTCGCCGTCGAACCCATGGTGCCGCAATCCTCGTCTGGGCGAAGTCAGCTCCTCACCTCCTTCCTCGTCGCCAACTGCGACTACGGAGGATACGGGTCGATCACTGCTTATGAACTGCCCCGTGTGACCTCGAGCGCGCTCGGGCCCGCCCTCGTAGCGGCGAAGATCCAGAACAACCCGACGATCGCGAAGCAGGTGACGCTCCTCGGACAGGAGCATTCGAGAGTGCTCCTCGGTCCGACGCTGCTCGTGCCGATCGACGACTCGCTCATCTACGTACAGGCCCTGTACGTGACGAGCACGGACCGACCATTCCCCGCGCTCGAGTACGTGCTGACCGACTTCGGCGCTCAGAGCGTGGGGTTCGCCCCGACGCTGGTCGCTTCCCTGCGCCAGATCTTCGGGAGCGGCGTGACCGCCGTCGGGCCGTCGTCGTCGGAGACCGTCTCCCAGCAGGTCGAACAGGACCTCTCCCTTGCCTACGACGAGTACGAGAAGTCCGTAACCGACGGCAAGGAGTTCAAGCTCGGCGCGCTCCAACGGGACCTCGAGATGATGGGCCAGTACCTCCAGCAAGCACACGACCTCGAGCAGCAAGAGAGCTCACCTCACGCGAGCTCTGGCTCTAAGTCGCCCAGTGCTTCGAAGGGTCACACCTCTTCTGCTCAGGCGCGCGCCCCCTCGGCTACAAGAGCGTCCGCGAAGAACCGGGCAGCCCGCAAGAACGCATCCGACACCGCGTGAGCGAGGAGCGTTGTGTGACCGAGTCGTCCAGTTGGCGGGCCGTGCCCGGTAGTTGTCGGGGTATAGTGACGATTCCGCCGCGGGGTGGAGCAGTCAGGTAGCTCGTCGGGCTCATAACCCGAAGGTCGTAGGTTCAAATCCTACCCCCGCCACCAAGGAAAGTCCATGTCAGGGCCGTGCGAGAGCACCGGCCCTCTTGTTGTGGACAAAGTTGTCCCTATCTCGATCCCTACGAAGGTCCGTACGACGCACTACGCTGGTTCTCGGTGCGCGGAACCAAGCGCAAGCGCAAGGACGGAGTCTGGGAACTGAGGGTCTACGTGGGCCGCGACCCTGAGACCGGCAACCCTCGCCAGATATCCAAGACCTTCCACGGCGGCTCTCGTGCGGCGGATGACGCACTGCGTGACCTCGTCGAGAAGTACGGCGAGGGACGTCCGGACGGGTTCGGCGCCACGTTCGGTCAGCTCCTGGACCGCTGGCTCCAGGAGTGCGACCGGCAGGACCTCTCCCCGACGACGCTGCGGACATACCGGGCGCAGGTGACGCAGACCATCCGTCCGAAGCTCGGCAAGGTCGTGCTCGCCAAGCTCACCGCCCGGCACCTCGACGATCTCTACGGCCAGATGAAGGCCGCCGGCCTGTCCGCCAAGACCATCCGCAATCACCACGCCATCATCTCGTCCGCTCTCCATCAGGCGGTCCGGTGGGACTGGGTCCGGGAGAACGTCGCGGAGCGGGCCAAGCCCCCACGGGTCCCCCTGCACAGAGTGAAGGCGCCCTCGGTGGAGAACGTCCGAGCCGTCATCGTGGCGGCCGAGGAGCGCGATCCGCGGCTGGCACCGTTGCTCATGCTGGCGGCGCTCACCGGCA
>JASHRK010000257.1 GCA_030037405.1 Acidimicrobiales bacterium
CGTTTTGTGGACGTGAGTACGCGCATGCGCGGTGAAATGTCCACGATCTGTGGCCGGGGGTGGCCGGGGGGCGGCGGGGAGCGTGCGGGCTCCGGGGGGAGGGCTCGAACCTCCAACATTCGGCTCCAAAGGCCGACGTTCTGCCGATTGAACTACCCCGGAAGGAGGGACGACCGGGGCAAGCATGCGTCCCGGCCCTTTGCAAACGCTACTCCGGAGCGGCACCGGGCCATCCCTGAGGCCAGGGAGGAGGCGCCCCGGACCGTCCTCCGGGCCGCCCGGGCGTCCCCGCCCCGCCGGCATCAAGGGCGGCCGCCGATGGGCTCGACGATGATCGCTACCCGACCGGACTGTAGTACGAGGCGTCACCAACCTTGGCGATCGACGGGCGCCCGTCGACGCCGACAGGGACCTCTCCCGCCACCGTCACGCGGTGGACCACACGGTGCTCGTCGCCGTAGTCGTGGACGCCGTAGTGCTGGGTCGCCCGGTTGTCCCACATCGCCACATCTCCAGCCTGCCAGCGCCAGCGCACCGTGTTCTCCGGCCGCGTGACGTACTGCTGCATGGTGCGGATGAGGTCGGCCGACTCCGCCGACGTGAGGCCGACGATCTGGCGGGCGAAGCCTCCGAGCAGGAGGGAGCGCTCGGAGGTCTCGGGGTGGACTCTCACGACCGGGTGCTCGGTCTCGAACAGCTTCGAGGTGAACCGGTCGGCGCGCCGGGCGCTCGGCGCTCCCGTCTCGCGTCTCAGCTTGCGACCGTAGTCGTGGTCGTTCGTGTGGATGGCGCGGAGGCTGGCGGCGAGAGCCCGGAGCGACTCGGGCAGGTCGGAGTAGGCCGTAACCGTGTTCGCCCAGATGGTGTCGCCGCCCACCGGAGGTATCAGCACGGCGCGGAGCACCGACGCCGTCGGTGGTCTGTCGGTGAAGGTGACGTCCGTATGCCAGTAATTGGCGCGGGCGCCCTCGAGCGAGTCGAGCTCGAACAGGTTCGGCTCGTCTTTGGCAGACTCGAGCGTCGGATGGGCGATCGTGAGCGGACCGAAACGAGCTGCGAAACTGAGCTGGCCCTCGCTGTCGAGGTTCTGCCCCCGGAAGAAGACGACCTTGTTGGCGAGGAGCGCCTGGCGGATCTGCCCCACCTGCTCGCCCGAGAGGCTCGTGTTGAGGTCGATCCCCCCGATCAGGGCACCGATGCGACCTGCCAGCCGCTGTACTTCCATCGTCTGGCCCTGCGTTGAGCCCTGCGTGGAGCCGGGCGTGGAGCCGGGCGTGGAGATTACGGTCATCCCGCTCTCCTTTCGAATCTCTCTTCGAATCTCTTTGCCGTATCGGGCTCACCAAAAACCCGACTATTTCCATCCGATTACATACTAAGACGTCGGCGACCCGGCCGGACCGTGCGAGCCAGCGGATCGGCTAGCCTCTCGCACGCCATGGGATCCCTCATCAAGAAACGCCGCAAGCGTATGCGCAAGAAGAAGCATAAGAAGATGCTGAAGCGCACCCGCTGGCAGCGCCGCGCCGCCGGCAAGTAGCCAGAGGCGTCAGCCCGGCGCGAGAAGGGGGCGCACCACGGCCACGAGAGCGCTCTCCCGCCCTGCCACCACGTCGCCGAGAACCACGTCGGCGAGCGGCGCCAGCGTGTCGAGGTGACCCTCGACGAACCACGTCCCCCCGCTGCCGGCGAGACGGGGCCGCTCGCCGGTTACCGCCGCGAGAAGGTCGCGCCACCAGCGCAGCGCGGGGTAGGCGAGGAGGGCAGCCGGCTCGAGGTCGTTCCCGCCCTCGTTTCTCGGCGCAGGGAAGCCGGCCCCCGAGTCGTCGTAGGCACGGTAGACGACGGGCGTCGCCACGTGCAGCCGCGGGGTCACGCAGAGATAACCCGTGCCAGGCGCCGGCGGGGGCGAGATCGGATCGCTCAGCACCTCCCCGGCACCGCTCACGTGGGCGCGCCCTCCTATCAGGCAGAAGGGGACGTCGGCACCGAGACGGGCGGCGACGTCCAGGTCTGTGATGCCCGCCCAGCGAAGGACGGCCGCCGCGTCCGACGATCCTCCACCGAGCCCCGCGCCGCTCGGGATGTGCTTGACGAGAAGGCAACGGGCAGCGCGTCCGGCGGTCGCGAGCGCCCGCTCGACGAGGTCGCCGCCCGGTCCGGGCGCTCGAGGAGGCCCGGCACCGTGCTCCGTGCCGGGCAGGCCGGCCCATACGACCTCGTCACGAACCTCGAACCCGCTCTCTCCTTCCGCGAGCTCGATCTCGTCCGCGAGATCGATGCTCACCATCTCTGCGTCGAGGAGGTGGTAGCCGTCGGCTCGCCGGCCCACGATCCGAAGCGACGTCGTCAGCTTCGCCGGGGCGAGCAACCGGATCACGGCCGTTCAGAGGTGAGCTGGCGCCTGCAGGACGCCAGCCGTCCCCAGTCGACGATGGACAGCTCTTCCGGCCGCCTCGTAGGCGAGACGCCCGCTGAGGCGAAGACGGCCGGCGACACGAGCGGGGCGAGCGACCGGCGCAGCATCTTGCGCCTCGTAGAGAAGGCCGCCGCCAAGAGGACGTCGATCTCCTCGAAGCTCGCCTCCTCGACGGGCACGGGCGGGCGGTCGAGGCGGACGATCTCCACGACCGCCGAGCCGACCTTCGGCCGCGGCATGAACACGCTGGCGGGGACCCTTGCCAGGAGGCTCGCCCTCGAGAAATACGCCGCCCGGGCGGACACGGCGCCATAGGCGGGAGTGGCAGGGCGTGCGACCAGGCGCTCGGCCACCTCGAGCTGGACCATGACGACCATGCGTCTCAGCTCTGGCACCTCTCGCAGGAGGTCGAGAACGAGAGGCGTGGCGATGTTGTAGGGAAGATTGGCGACGAGCGCCCACTTCCTCCCTTGAAGGAGTGCCTTCCAGTCGCAGCGCATGGCGTCACCCTGGACGACCTCGACGCCGAGGGGCGCCACGCGCTCCTCGAGGACGGGCAAGAGGTGCCTGTCGATCTCGAGGGCGACGACCCTCGCACCCGTGGCGGCGAGGGCGACGGTGAGCGACCCGCAGCCGGCACCGACCTCGAGGACGTCGTCCCCTTGCCCAATCGAGGCGAGACGGGCGATCCGCTCGGCGAGGTTCGGGTCGACGAGGAAGTTCTGGCCGAGGGCCCGCGACGGGCGCACGCCGAGCCGCTCGAGGTCGGAGGCGATCTCGGCTCGCCCCGGTGGCCGCACGGTGGAACCGTCGCTCAGTCGCCCACCAGGCGAAACGCCGCCGTCGCGTTCTCGGACGTCACCTCGGCCACCTCCTCCGGCGGAAGGCCCTTCGAGCGGGCGACTGCGGCACCGACGAAAGGTACGTAGGTGGGCTCGTTCGTCCGTCCCCGGTAGGGCACGGGAGTGAGGTACGGGGAGTCGGTCTCGATGAGGAGCCGATCGCGCGGGCAGACCTTGACCGCCTCGCGCACGTCGTCCGCGTTAGTGAAAGTCACTATCCCCGAGAAGGACAGGTAACCGCCGATCTCGAGGCAGCGCCCGGCGTCGGCCGGGCCCCCCGTGAAGCAGTGGAAGATCGTCCGCGCCGGAACTCCCTCAGATTCGAGGATCGAGAGCGTGTCGGTCAGCGCCTCACGCGTGTGCACGACGATGGGGAGGTCGTGAGCGTTCGCGATCGCCACCTGCCGGGCGAAGACCTCGCGCTGGGCCGCCCGGGGCGAGTTGTCGTAGTGATAGTCGAGCCCGCACTCGCCGACGGCGACCACCCGACCGCCACCTTGCCCCTCGAGCTCGGCGAGCAAGGCCTCGATCCCGTCGGCGCCTGCCAGGGCATCGTGAGGATGCATCCCCACCGTGGCGTAGACCTCGGCCGCCGGACGCACCACTTCCGACTGGCGGGCCGCCATCTCTACGGCGAGCCTGGAGCTCGCGAGGTCGGTCCCGACGCAGATCATCCGCGAGACTCCGGCCCGCTCGGCACGGGCGAGAACGGCGGCCACCCCACCGTCCTCGGAGGCGTACTGGAGGTGGCAGTGCGAGTCGGTCCACCTCGTCGTGCCGGCCCCGCTCGACGGCTCCATCGAGGGTCCGGTGGCCCCCTCGGTGGCCCCCTCGGTGCCTACCGCGGTCGCTCGCCCGGGCTCGCCGGAGGCGGTGGCGTGCTCGGATCCCGGGCGGCGGCGAGAGAGCCTGCGGCGATGCTTCGCACTTGAACGGTCCTTCATCTCACCAGTCCAGCACACCAAGCCGATCTCATTCGGCTGCCCGCCGCGGGAACAGTGGCGGGCCCTTCGTCACCGGCGCTCCGCCCGGGTAGCCGCCCCAGGCAAGGGAGCCCGAGAGGTCGGCGTTGCCGGGGGCGTCGACCTCTCGGGAGAGGCCGATACGGGCCCAGATCTCCCGAGAGGCCCTCGGGAGCACCGGCGACGCGAGGATTGCGACGATGCGGAGCGCTTCGATGGCGTCTCCGAGCACGCCGTCCACCTCGGGCCCAGGGTCGATCTTCCAGGGCGCGACCGCCTCGAGCTCGGCGTTGGCGGCGCGGATGATCCGCCACGTCGCCTCGAGGGCCTCATGGGGCGAGAAACGTCCCCACGCTTCGTAAGCGGTCTTCACGTGCTCGACGGCGCTCGCGGCGAGCGGGCTCTCTGCCGCCGGGCGCGGCGCCCGGCCGATCCCACCGCACTTTTGCTCGACGACCGTGGCGACACGCTGCAGCAGGTTCCCGAGGTTGTTGGCGAGATCGGCGTTGTAGCGCTCCACGAGGCCCTCGTAGGTGAAATCCCCGTCCGGGCCGAGGGGGAAGTCGCGGATCAGGTAGTAGCGGAGGACGTCGTTTCCCACGTCGTTCGCCAGCTCGACCGGGTCCACCTGGTTGTAGGCCGTCTTCGCCATCTTCCGCCCGCCGACCATCAAGAAGCCGTGGACGAGGTAGCGGGCGGGCGGGTCGATACCGGCCGCCATGCACATCGCCGGCCACCACACGCAGTGGAAACGGATGATGTCCTTCCCGATGAGGTGGTGGACGGACGGCCACCAGTGCTCGAAGCGCCCGTTGTCCGTCCCATAGCCGACGGCCGAGATGTAGTTGACGAGGGCGTCGTACCAGACGTAGAAGACGTGACCGGGGTCCCAGGGGACAGGTACCCCCCAGTCGATCGACGTCCTCGTGATCGAGATGTCCCGGAGCCCGCCCTTTAATATGCCGAGGGCTTCGTTTCTTCTCGTCTCGGGGTGGATTGCCTCGGGATGCTCGTCGTACCAGGCGATCAGCCGGTCGGCGAAGCGGCTCAGGGCGAAGAACCAGTTCTCCTCGGCGAACCACTCGACCGGACTCTCGTGCACGGGGCAGAGGTTCTCGCCGACGAGGTCCTCCTCGAGGTAGTAGGCCTCGCAGCTCACGCAGTACCAGCCCTCGTAGGTGCCCTTGTAGAGATAGTCGTTGTCGTGGATCGCCTGCATGAACCGTTGCACCGAGCGGTAGTGGCGTTCTTCGGTCGTGCGGATGAAGTCGTCGTTCGTGAGCTCGAGCGCCCCCCAAGCCTGGACAAAACGCTGGCTCGTCCGGTCCACCCACTCCCGCGGGCTCAGGCCGTTCTCCTCGGCGGTCCGGAGGATCTTCAGGCCATGCTCGTCGGTGCCCGTCACGAACCAGGTCTCGTCACCGGCGAGGCGGTGCCAGCGGGCGAGGGCGTCCGCCATGATGGTCGTGTAGGCGGTGCCGACGTGCGGTGCGTCGTTCACGTAGTAGATCGGCGTCGTCAGGTAATAGCGCCCCGTCATCCCGGTGAGCCTACAAGCCCCCCGAAGAGCGTCATTGCTGGCCAAGAGCCGCTTCGTAGACCTGGCGTCGCTTCAGCCCAAGGCGTCTCGCCACCGTCGAGACGGCGTCGCGCCGCGTCGATCCCGCCAGGACCTCCTCCTCGACGAAGGCCCGGAGCTCGGCAGGCGAAGGAGCCTCGGGCTCGACGGGCGGGGCGCCCGACACGACGACGGCGAACTCGCCCCGTGCGCCCAGCACTTCCCATCGCGAGCGGGCACCGCCGACAGGACCACGCCAAACCTCCTCGTGCAGCTTCGTGAGCTCCCTGCAGACGGCGACCGGCCGATCGGCGCCACAGGCGTCTTCGAGCTCCGCAAGGAGGGTCGCGACGCGGTGGGGGGCCTCGTAGACGACGCTCGGTACGGGCGACCCGGCGATCTCGGCGAGCCTGGCGCGGCGTTCGGCGCCGCGACGGGGCAGGAAGCCTTCGAAGCGCCAGCGTTGGGCAAGAAAGCCCGACACCGCCATCGCCGTCACGCAAGCCGACGCCCCGGGCACGGCCGTCACGCGACCCCCCTCCCGGTGGACGGCGGCGACGAGACGGGCGCCCGGGTCCGAGATCGCCGGCATGCCGGCGTCGGTCACGACGGCCACGAGCTTTCCGTCGCTCACGAGCCGCAGGATCTCGCCCGTCCGGTCAGCTTCGTTGTGGGCGTTGAGCGACAGGAGGCGCTTCGGCTCGACTCCCGCCTTGGCGAGCAGGAGCCCCGAGTGGCGCGTGTCCTCGCAGCAGATCACGTCCGCCCGGGAAAGCGTCTCGATCGCTCGGGGAGCCAGATCGGCAAGGTTGCCGATGGGCGTCGCCACGAGGACGAGCTCGCCCGTTCCGCTCACGCCTTTATCTCGAGATGCTTCCCGACCTCGAGGCCCCACCGCTCGAAGGCGCCCGCCTCGGCCTCGAGGACGCTCCTCGCCCGGAGCCTTGGCACCGTGAGCCTGTTCCTCCGCAGCCTGGCGGTGTCGATCACGGCGAGATCGGCGTCGAGCCACGCCACGTCGAGGTCGAAACGCATGCCGAGCGAGTGCACCCCCTTCGCCGGCCGGAGCAGCATGGCTCCGTCGAAGCCGGCGCGTCCGAGGAGGCCCTTGGAGCGGGACGCGAGGCTCACTGCAACCTCCAGGCTCGCCAGCACCTGGCCGTCGCACAGAAGCCACGCCATGCGCCGTGATTCTCCCACCGTCGCCTCCAACTACACTGTCCGGCTTGTGTCGAAGCGAACAGTGAAGCGCAAGCTCCGCAAGAAGAAGAAGGCGAACCACGGCAAGAAGCCGAACTGCGGGCGGGGCTGACTCACCGGCGCCACGCCACACCTCGGTCGGCGAGGACGCGGGCGAGCACGCTCGGCACGTCGGACATGATCCCGTCCACTCCGAGCTCCAGCAACCTTTCCATCTCGTCGCTCTCGTTGACCGTCCACACGTGCACGGCCAGCCCTTCGCGGTGGGCAGCGGAGACGAAGGCCTCGTCGACGACCGTGATCCCGTTGTAGCTGGCGGGCACCTGCAACGCGACATGGCTGCGAGCCTCGGCGGGCGCCGGCAGGCCGTGGCGGACGGCCCGGTAGAACTCCGCCGTCGCGATCATGCCGGCAGAGGTCGGGATCTCGGGCGCGTAGGCCGAGAAGGCATCGGTGGCGCCGTCGTTGAACGAAGCCACGATGACGTCGTCGACCTTCTCGTGGGCCCGGAGCAGGTCCGCGAGCGCCCTCTCGTAGGGCTCGACCTCCGGGGCGGTGCGCTTGATGTCGAGGTTCAGTACGACGTCGGGGAACTGCTCCAGGACCTCTTCGAGGCTCGCCACGCCGAGGCGGCGATCGGCGGGTGCCCTTCCTCTCAGGGAGTAGCTCGACTCAGGGAAGCCCGGCCTGGCGTCCTCTCCCTCGACGAAGTAGTAGGCATTGTCGAGTCGCCCGAGCTCGTCAAAGGTGAAGTTTCTTATCTCGCCCCGCCCGTCGGTCGTGCGCTCCAGCGTCGAGTCGTGACAGACGACGAGGCGACCGTCCCTCGAGGCATGCACGTCGAGCTCGATCGCCTGGGCTCCGGCGGCGAGAGCCCTCTCGATGGCGTACAGGGTGCTCGAAGGCCCCTCCCTGGCGCCGCCCTGGTGGGCGTAGGCGATCACCCTCCGCTCGAGCCAGGCATCCCGGTCCATCACCTCTGTGTCTACCAGCGATGAGGCGGCTAGCCTCGACCGAGTCATGATCGACCACATCGTGCTCGACCTGATCGGCGCCATCAGAGAGGCGTTCGAAGGTGCTCTGCTCGAGCAGCAGGCGGTCGAGGAGCGGTTCCAGATCGACGTCTTCCTCGGAGACCTCTCCTTCGAGACCTCCTACAGCCTGCCCGGTGAGGAGAGCCCGTCGCGCGTCCGCGCCGACCTCACGTTGGACTGGCCCACCTGGAGCCAGAGCGCCTACCGGTCGTGGTCGATCGGCGAGCCGCCCGCCGAGCCGCCGGAGCTGATAATCGAGCTCGCCTACCGTTTCCAGCGACTGGCCAAGGCGCCCGAGCCCGCCTCGGTGCTCGACGTCCTCGAGGAGGCGAGCCCGCCCGTCGGCCGCGAGAGGCTCGAGCGGACCGCTCCCACCCTCGAGCAGACCTTCGAGACGGACGGGAGCGTGGTGAGCTCGCTGGAGATCGCCTACGAGGGAAGCATCCGCTTGGAGGACTCGCTCCTAGAGGACCCGAGCCGCCTCGACGAGCACATAGCAGGCCTTGCCCGCTGGGTGGCGAGCAGCCTCGTGCGCCTGGCGGACCTCGACCTTCCCTACCTTCCCCCCGAGTCCGACCAAGAGCACGCCTGAAACGAGGTCTGGCGCCAGGGCTCAGGCGCCGCGGCTCAGGCTCCAGGACTCAGGCGCCAGGGCTTAGGCGCCGGTCGCCAGCTCGGCGAGCCTTCGCCACGGTCGGGCCCCGATGTGCGAGATGACCTCGGCCGCCGCCACCGACCCGAGCAACAGGCAGCTCCGGGGACCCCGGCCCCGCGACAGCCCGTAGAGGACGCCGGCCGCGAAGAGGTCTCCTGCTCCGGTGCTGTCGAGAACGCGCTCGACGGGAGCGGCCGCGGCGTGCGCCGTGCCACCGGGGGTGATCGCCGTCGATCCTGCGGCGCCGCGGGTGACGATGCAGGCGAGGTCCTTGTAAGGCATGGTCCCCGCCACCTGCTCGATCGAGGCGGCACCGGTGAGGGAGAGCACTTCCTCCTCGTTGCCGAAGAGGAGATCGACTGCTCCGGAGGCGAGGAGATCGTGCAACCTGTCCCGGTGGCGGTCGACGACGAAGGCGTCGGAAAGGGTCAGCGAGACCAGTGTCTCCTCTTCGCGGGCGAGCGCAAGCGCCCTTCCGACCGCCTCTGTCGCCTCGGGCGCGTCGAACAGGTAGCCCTCGAGGTAGATCGCGAGCGACGCTCCGATGCCCGCCCGCCCGACGGCTCTCTCACCCAGCCGGCCGGCCGCCCCAAGACAGGTTGCCATGGAGCGCTCGCCGTCGGGCGTGACAAAGACGTGGCAGACGCCGGTCGGGCCGTCGCCCGCCACCTCATCGATCACACAGCGCACGCCGGCCGCCTCGAGATCGGCGGCGTAGCGACGGCCCGCCGCGTCAGCGCCGACCGCTCCCACGAAGGCTGAAGAGCCCCCAAGCGAGGCGATGCCGGCGGCCGTGTTCGCCGCCGAGCCCCCGGCGACTTCCTCCCATCCGTCGTAGGAGCCCTCGATGACCGCGGCCCGCGAGGAGTCGACGATGGTCATCGCCGAAGGCTCGATCCCGGCCGCCACGACGGTCTCGGCCGTGGTCCGCGCAAGGCGATCGACGAGCGCATGACCGAAGCAGATGACCTCCGTCGCGCCTCCCGGGCGCGACGGGAGGTGGAAGGGCCAGGAGGCGGGCACGGCCGCACACGATACCGAACACCCACTGGGGAGAGCACATGCCCTAACCTCCGTGAGGTGGGAACCGAGCAGGCAGAGGATGCTGACTACCGGCTGCCCGGGACGGCCCTGCCGTCCCGGTACGTGCTGAGCGTCGCTCCCGACTTCGACGAGCGCTCCTTCTCGGGCGAGGTTGCGATCGAGCTCACTCTCACCGAGGCCGTCTCCCGCATCGTCGCCAACGCCGCCGAGCTCGAGGTCCACGACGCCACCCTCTCCCCCGCCGGAGCCACCCGAGCTGCCGGAGCCAGCCGAGCTGCCGGAGCCAGTCGAGCCGCCGGAGCGGGCGCCCCCCTCGAGGTCTCGCTCGACGCAGCCCGCGAGCGCGTCGTCTTTGCCGCAGACTCGACAATCGAACCGGGCGACTACGTGCTCACCTGCAGCTTCGCGGGACGCATCGGCGAGCGGCTGCAGGGTTTCTACAGGAGCACCTTTGCCGACCCCGACGGGACCGAACGCGAGATCTTCTCCACCCACCTCGAGGCGACGGACGCCCGCCGGGCGTTCCCGTGCTTCGACGAGCCCGAGCTCAAGGCGGTCTTCTCGGTCACCCTCGAGCTGCCCGACGACCTCTTTGCCGTCTCGAACGCTCCCGAGGTGGCGGTGGAGAGACTGCCGGGCGGCCGGAAGCGGGTCCGTTTCGAGGACACGATGCGGATGTCCACCTATCTCGTGGCCTACGCCATCGGCCCTTTCGAGGCGACCGAAGCGATCGACGCAGGTGGAGTCCCCCTCCGCGTCGTCGTCCCGAGGGGCAGCCTCGGTCTGACGTCGTTCGCCCTCCAGGTGGCGACGCATGCGCTCTCGTACTTCTCGGAGTACTTCGACCTGCCCTACCCTGCCCAGAAGCTCGACCTCGTCGCCATCCCGGACTTTGCCATGGGTGCGATGGAGAACCTCGGCTGCATCACCTTCCGCGAGCAGGACCTCCTGTGCAACCCGGCCGAGTCGTCGATCCCAGAGCTCGCCCGCATCGGTGAGGTGATCGACCACGAGATCGCCCACATGTGGTTCGGGGACCTCGTGACTATGAGGTGGTGGAACGGGGTCTGGCTGAACGAGGCGTTCGCGACCTTCATGTCGATCTGCTGCCTGGACGACTTCCGGCCCGAGTGGAACAGGTGGGTGACCTTCGGGACGGAAAAGGACATGGCCTTCGGCATCGACGGGCTGCACTCGACGCGAGCGATCGAGTTCCCCGTGCGCTCCCCTGACGAGGCGGACGCCATGTTCGACTGGCTCACCTACCTGAAGGGAGGAAACATCCTCCGTATGGTCGAGCAGTACCTGGGTGCCGACCGCTTTCGCGAGGGAGTCCGCAAGTACTTGCGGACCCACGCCTACGTCAACACGGAGACCACGGACCTGTGGGACGCCATCGAGTCCGTCTCGGGCGGGAGACCGGTGCGGTCGATGCTCGACAGCTGGATCTTCCAGGGCGGTCACCCCGTCTTGACGGCAAGTCGGGAGGAAGGCGAGATCGTCGTCACCGCCCAGCCCTTCGCCTTCCTCCTCGACGAGGACCGCCCAAGCCGCGATCACCCCTCTGCCATCGGCCGCGACTGGCTCGTGCCGGTGCTCGTCGAGGATCGCCCCGGCGAGATCGTGCGAGAGCTGTTCGGTCCTGCGCCCGGGGGACGCGACCCACTACGCGTGCCGGTGGGGAGCGGCCTCCCCGTCGTGAACGCCGGCGGTTCCGGCACCTACCGCCTGCGCTACTCGGGGCGGCTCCGCGACGAGATCGTCGACCATCTGGACTCCCTCAGCGCCCTCGAACGTTTCAATCTCGTCTCGGACTCCTGGGCGTGCACGCTGGCGGGGTTCTCGGCGACACGAGAGTTCCTCGCGCTCACCCGGCGCCTCGGGAGAGAAGATGACCCCAACGTCTGGGGCGCCGTCGAGAATGCCCTTGCCTTGATCGGGCTCGCCGCCCTCGGCAAGGCCGAGGAGGCGTTCGCCGCTTTCGTGCGGTCGCTCGTGAGCCCGCAACTCGACCGGCTGGGTTGGGAGCTCGCGGGCGCTGAGTCACCTGATCACCAGCGCATCCGTGCCGTCTTCATCACCCTCTTGGGCACGATAGGGAGAGACCCGGGAACGCACGCGTTCGCTCGCGAGGCCTTCGAGGGCTCTTCTGCCCGTGGCGAGCCGCTGCCCCCGTCGATCGCCGAGGCCGTCCTCACCGTCGTCGTCAGTTCCGGGAGCAGCGAGGCCTTCGAAGAGGTTCGCGACTGTTTCCGCAAGCCTGGCGACCCGCTCAGCCGGGCGCGCCATCTCTTCGCCCTCTGCGCCGCGCACGACACCGAGTCGATCGACGAGATACTGCACATGCTCCTGTCCGAGGTACGCGCCCAGGACGTCCATCTCGCCTACAGGCGGCTCCTCGCCAACCCCGTCGCCGGCGCCATGGCGTGGCAATTCCTCGTCGAGCACTGGGACGAGCTGGCCAAGCGGCTCCCGTCGCACGCGATGGTGAGGGTGTACGCAGGCGTGTCCAACCTGGTCCAGCTCGACTCCGACGGAGAGCCCCGTCTCTTGCTTGCCACCCGCGAGTTCGCCGCCACGAGACCCTTCGGCGGCCGGCAGCGCCTCATCGAGCAGGCGCTCGAGCGGCAGGTGGTGAACGCCCGCTTCGTCGTCGCCACCCGGCAGTCGATCGCCGAGCTGCTCGCCGAGGCTTAGACGCAAAGAGGCGCGACGTCGCCGTCCGATGAACCTGGGGATACTGCTCGCGACCTTCGGTCTCGTCATTCCGGCCGAGCTTCCGGACAAGACCTTCATCTCCTGTCTCGTCATGTCGTCACGCCACCGGCCCCTTCCCGTCTGGGTGGGCGGCGCCAGCGCACTCAGCCTGCAGGCCGGCCTCTCCGTCGCCGCCGGCCGGCTTCTCGAGCTGCTCCCGCGGACGGCCGTGCGTGGCGTCGTGGCGGCGCTCTTCATCGGAGGTGCCCTCTACCTGCTCGTCGTGCCGGAGAGGACCCAGGAGGACAAGGGGCACCTGCTCGCCGGGGCGGCAGAGACGAGCGACGGCGAGACAGGCGGCGCCAGGTGCGGCGGCGGCGAAGACGGGGCCGGCGACACAGCTCCCCCCGAGGCCGTACCGCCGCGAGACTTGTCGCCCGAGAGCTTCCTTCGCGTCGCCCTCACGACGTTCTCGATCGTCGCCCTGGCAGAGTTCGGCGACATCACCCAGATACTCGTCGCCAATCTCACGGCTCGCTACCACGCCTCCTGGTCGGTCTTCCTCGGGGCGGTAGCCGGATTCTGGGTCGTCTCCGCCATAGGCGTCGCATCCGGACGGGCGATAGTACGCGTCGTGCCCCTCGCCCTCGTGCGACGGCTGTCAGGGGCGGCTCTTCTCGCCCTCGGCATCTATACGATCGTCCAGATCCTATGAGCGAGACTCGCTCCTCTCCCCCGCACCCGAGTCGCTCTCCCTATCCTCCTCGCTCTCGGGCGGCTCAGCTGCTGGCGTCGGCCCGGGACACCCTCGGCTTCATGCCCGACGACGAGGGCTTGGCGCTCGCCGGCGTCGCCGAGAGCACCGTCACCGACGACGACCTGCCCGACCTGGTAGTGGAGATAGGGGCCTATTGCGGGCGTTCGGCCCTCTACCTCGCCGCCGGGATCTCGGCAAGCCTCGCCTCCCGGCAGGGAGGCGGCAGGCTCCCGCTCTTGTTCAGCGTCGACCATCATCACGGCTCGGAGGAGAACCAGGCCGGCTGGGAGCATCACGACCCGAGCCTCGTGGACGAGCGGACCGGGCTCATCGACACCCTCGGGAGATTTCGCGCCTCCGTCGACGGTGCCGGCGCGGCTGACATCGTCGTCGGCGTCGTCGGAGACTCGCCGTCTGTCGCCGCCCACTGGGCAAGCCCTGTCGGGATGCTCTTCATAGACGGCGGCCACGGAGCGGAGCCGGCGTGGGCCGACTACCGTGGCTGGGCGCCGCACCTGGCGCTCGGTGGCTTCCTCGCCATCCACGACGTCTTCCCGGACCCTGCCGAGGGGGGGAGGCCCCCCTACGAGCTCTACTGCGCCGCTCTCGACTCTGGCGCCTTCGAAGAGGAGCCCCTCGGGCAGGGCAGCCTCCGCGTGCTCCGGCGCACCGGACCCGGCCAGTAGGGCCGATCGGGAGCCACGGGGGCCGGCGTTTCGCCGTGAGGTCGCCGCCTCCCCGCCCGGGGTTGGCTGTGACACCGGCTCTGGCGAGGTGGTAGAGAGGTCGTCATGAGCCAGCCACTTTGGACAACGGTTGATCGATACCTGAACGACTTGCTGCACGAGCCCGACGAGGCCCTCGAGGCCGCCGTCGCCTCGAGCAAGGCTGCAGGTCTCCCGGAGATCCAGGTCTCGGAAAGCCAGGGCAAGCTCCTTCACCTCCTGGCGCGCAGCATCCAGGCTCGCCGCGTCCTCGAAGTGGGAACTCTCGGCGGTTACTCGACGATCTGGCTCGGGCGGGCGCTGCCGGCGGGCGGCCGACTCGTGTCGCTCGAGGTCAACCCCGCCCACGCCGAGGTGGCGCGCAAGAACCTGGAGCGTGCCGGCCTCGGAGACGTCGTCGAGGTGCGGCTGGGACCGGCGATACAGTCACTGCCCGTCATCCACGAGGAGGGCGGAGAGGCCTTCGACTTCGTCTTCATCGACGCTGACAAGCCCTCGAACGCCGACTACTTCGAATGGGCGGTCCGCCTCGCCAGGCCTGGCGCGATGATCGTCGTGGACAACGTCGTGCGCGAGGGCACCGTCGCCGATCCCGCCGAGACCGACCCTGCGGTTCTCGGAGTCCGCAGGCTGCTCGACCTCATCCACGGGGATCGCCGGGTGTCCGCGACCGGTGTGCAGACGGTCGGCGCGAAGGGCTACGACGGCTTCATCCTCGCCACGGTCCTCTGAGTCGAGGAGATCGAGCCCGAGGGTCAGCCCGTCGCCTCGGAACAGTCCTGACGTGGGGCTCTCGCCGGAGATGGCGTCGACGGCAAGCACGACGGCAGCCGCCGTGTAGGTGCTGCGCTCCTCGTGCGGGAACGTCGAGCGCTCGGGGTAGACGCGGCCGGTCGTGTACGAACCGTCCGGGTCACGCTGGTCCCGCGACCACTCGAGGAGTGCCCGGGCCTCCCCCGTGCGCCCGACGAGATGGCACGCGATGGCGCACTCTGCCGTCTCGGCGGCCGTGACCCAACGCCTGTCCGAGACGCAGCGAACGCCACGACCGTTCATGACGAACTCGCCCCACCGGGCTGCCAGGCGCTCCCGTGCCGGCTCACCGCCCAGCGCCCCGCAGAGGACCGGGTAATACCAGTCCATGGCGTAGCGGTCCTTCGGGGCAAAGAGCTCCGCCCAGTAGACGACGGCGTGGCGGAGCCGACCGGCGGCCAGCTCCCAGTCGGGCCTCTCATCACCGAGAAGCTCTGCGCAGGCGATGGCGCAGCGCAGCGACAGGTAGGCGGACGACGAGCCGGCCAGCAAGGCGTAGCTCTCCGGGCGGCCGTTCTCGTCGATCGACCAGACGAGCTCGCCCCCGGGTCGCTGCCACGAGAGGACGAACCCGACCGCCGCTGTCAGCATCGGCCACATCTCCTCTACGAAACCCACCTCTCCCGAGGCAAGGAAGTGCTGCCACACTCCCGTCGCGACGTAGGCGCAGACGTTCGTGTCGAGGCGTCTGTCCTTCGCCGAGCCGTCGGGCCAGTAGTAGTTGAACCAGGCGCCGAAGTTGCGCTGGCTCTCACGCAACCACCCGTAGGCGCGTTCGGCGGCGCGGAGGCGCCCCCCTGCCGAGAGCGCCATAGCCGCCTCGACGTGGTTCCAGGGGTCGCAGTGCCCGCCCGCGAACCAGGGGATCATGCCGTTGCTCGACTGCACCTGCTCGATGCTCGCGAGCGTGAGGGCGAGCTCGTCGGCGCCGAGCAGCGGCCTCTCGAGCGAAGGGTGCCGCCACGGTGCCGTCATGGCGCATGCTCGGCGTAGACAACGAGGCTCTTCCCGATGAGCGGGCTGAGCAGCCGGTCGACGGCGCGGACGAGACGGCTCCCGTGCACGATGTCGTGAACGAGAAGGGCGTGATAGAGGCGGACGAGGACGTGCGTCTCGTTCGACACCCCGACGATGCACTTGAGCCACCAGTACGGGCTGTGCAGGCCGTGGACGTGATGGCGGGCGACGACGCTCAGTCCCGCTTCCCTGAGGTGGGCCTCGAGGGCCGAGCGCCGGTAGACACGCACGTGGCCGCCGGGTCTCTCGTGGTACTCGGCCGAGAGCAGCCAGTTCACCAGCTCGGGCAGGCGGTTCGGTACGGTGACGGCGAGCCGTCCCCCGGGCGCGAGCACCCGCGCCAGCTCCGTCATGGCCTGCAGGTCGTCGGGGATGTGCTCGAGGACCTCGGCGGCGATGACCCGCTCGAAGCTCCCATCACGAAACGGGAGCTCGAGCGCCCCCGCCTTGACCGGCCAACCCGCGCCCCCTGGAGGGACCTCGCCCGCCTCGTCCATCGCCGCCATGACGGCTGCGGTCGACTTCAGCTCGATCTCGTCGGAGTCGAGGGCGACTACGCGAGCACCGCGGCGGAGGCACTCGAATGCATGACGGCCGGCGCCGCAACCCATGTCGAGGACGCGCTCGCCCGGAGCTACGGCAAGCTGTTCGAAGTCAACCGTGAGCAAGGATCACCCGGCCCCCACGGGAACGGCTGGCGGGGCGCCGGCCTGCTCCCCGGCCTCGGACCGCCGCCCTCCGCCTCGAGCTCGCTCGTCGAGCAGCCTGTAGTACTCCTCTGCCGTCTCTCTGGCGGCGATCGGCCAGGTGAAGCGCTCGAGCGTGCGCCGGCGGGCGGCGCGGGCGAGGCGGCTTCGCAGCCGGGAGTCCTCGAGCAGGCTGCAGATGGCGTTCGCCAGGGAGACCGGGTCGTTCGGCTCGACGAGGAGAGCCGTCTCGCCATGGCGGCCGACGACCTCCGGCAGAGCCCCGCCAGTCGTGGCGACGAGAGGGACGCCGCAGGACATCGCTTCGATGGCGGGCAGCGAAAAGCCCTCGTAGAGGCTGGGCACGACCGCCACCTCGGCCGAGGCGTAGAGCTCGGCAACTTCGTCGTCGGTGACGTCGGAGACGAACTGCACGTCGCCCTCGAGACGAAGGCGCTGAAGCGCCCGTTCGACGCGGCTGTTCTCCTTCAGGCGGCCGACGACGACGAGATGAGCTTCGTCTCGCTGCCTTCGCACCCTGGCGAGCGCTTCGAGGAGGGGGACGAGCCCCTTCATCGGCACGTCGGCGCTCGCCGTCGTCATGAGACGCCCCCGCACCCTTGCCCGCTCGGGGCGGGGGCGGAAGACGCTCTCGTCGACCCCGACCGGGACGACCGACAACCTCTCGCTCGCGACCCCGAGCTTGGCGGCTATGTCGGCGCCCGAAGTCTCCGAGACGGTCACGATCCTCGCCACACGCCGCGCCACCCGGGCCTGCATCCTGACGAAGCCGTACCACCGCCGCAGGGCAAGACGCCTGCCCCTCCCGTCTGCGTGGGCGAGATCGAGCTCGCGGTCGACGGTGATCGGATGGTGGATCGTTGCGACGAGGGGCCATCCGTCGCGCATCATCCCGATCAGCCCGCTTCCAAGGGACTGGTTGTCGTGCACGAGGTCGAAGTCGCCCCGCCGGGCGGCAAGCAGCCTGCGCGCCCTCAGGCTAAAGGTGCGCGGCTCGGGGAACCCCCCCGAGCACATGATGGCGAGCTCGAGGGCGTCGATGGTGCTCGTGAGCTCTGAGAGCCGCGGTATGCGGAAGGGGTCCGGCTCGCGATAGAGGTCCAGGCTCGGCACCGGCACGAACGAGACGGGTTCGTCGAGCTCCGGGTAGGGCTGCCCGGCAAAGACGGTCACCTCGTGCCCGAGGTAGGCAAGCTCGCGTGTCAGGTGGCGCGTGTAGACGCCCTGGCCGCCGCAACGCGGGTTCCCCCTGTAGACGAGGAACGCCACGCGCAGCCGCTCCGGCCGGGCGCCTCTGCTCACGAGAAGAAGCCTTTCCTCTGCTGCTGCTCAAGCGCAACACGGCAGCCTCCCTCGCCTCAGGAGATCCCGAACCACCCGAGGACGGTGATCACCACGAGAACGAGCGCCATGGCGGCGACGACTACCGTCACGACGCCGGAGACGAGGCGGAGCACCGGGCCGTTGGCGTGCTCGCCGAGGACGCTCTTGCGATTGGCGAGGATGACGATGAACGCCAGCGTGACGGGGGTGACTATGCCTTCGACGACCTGAGTGCCGATCAAGAGCGTGATCGGGTTGATGGGGAGCAGGGTGACCGTCACGCCGATGAGGACCTGGGCAGAGAACAGTCCGAGAAACAAAGGGGCTGCCCTGAACGAGCGCGAGACGGAACGCTCGACGCCGATGGCTTCTGCCACGGCGTAGGCCGTGGAGAGGGGCACGACGGCCGCCGCGAGCGCCGAGGCGCCGAGGAGGCCGAGGCCGAACAGCACCGTCGCCTCCGAGCCGGCCACCGGCCTGAGAGCATCGGCAGCCTCTGTCGCAGACTGCAGGACTCCGTGTCCCCCTATGGCGGCGCCGGTGGCGACGATGATCGCGAGCGAGATGATCGTCGCGAAGACCACCCCCGAGACCACGTCGATGCGCTCGAAGCGGTACTCGTCCGGCCCTATCCCCCGGTCCACCACGGCGGAGGCGTTGTAGAGCTGCATGTAGGGAGAGATCGTCGTCCCGATGAGAGCGACGGCGAGAAGGACGAAGGCCTTGCCCGCCAGCATGTGCGGGACGACGGTAGAGGTGGCGACGTCGTGCCAGTTGGGATGGGCCAGGACCGCGGCCACCGGGTAGGCGAGGAACGCCACGGTGAGAAGGAGGAAGATCCGCTCCGCGTAGCGGTAGCTGCCGAAGAGCACGAGGAGCCAGATGGCGACGGCCGCGATGGGCACCGTGACGTAGCGTGTGACGTGGAAGAGGCTGAAGGCGGCGCCGATCCCGGTGAATTCGGAGACGACTATCCCGACGTTGGCGATGACGAGGGCGACGAGGGCGAGAAGGGTCAGCCGGATCGAGAACTCCTCGCGTATCAGAGCGGCGAGGCCCTTTCCCGTCACGGCGCCCAGGCGAGCGGACATCTCCTGCACGAGCGCGAGCCCGATACCGATGAGGACCATGAGGAAGAGGGTCCGGTAGACGTACTGGGACCCCGCCGAGGCGTATGTGACTATGCCGCCGGCATCGTTGCCGGCGTTAGCCGCTATGAGCCCGGGCCCCGCAATGGCGGCGACAAAGAGGAGACGCCGCCGCAGGCTCCGCTGCCCGCGCCGGCGGCGCTGGGCGAGCGCGGGGAGACGGCGGTCCTCGGCGCCGGTCCCCATCGATCACCCTCCGTCGTCACTGCAGGAACCTCGGGAAGTGGAGGCGCCCGCGGTCGGGCAGGAGGGCGTCGACGACGTCGTCGGCGAGGATGCGGCCGATCGGCTTCCCGTCGGCGACGACGAGGACAGAGGAGCGGCGCGCTTCGACGAGGCGGCCGGCGAGGTCCTGGACGCTCGCGCTCGGTGGCACCGTGATCGGCTCGGAATCGCTCACAAGGTCACCTACCGGGCTCGAGCGCTCGGCAACGAGAAGGTCGAAGAGGGAGACGTCGCCGACAAGGTTCCCCTCCTCGTCGAGGACGGCGACTGCGTCCACCTCACCGGAGTGGTCGCGCATGGCGGCGAGGGCGGTGGAGACATCCTCGACGCTGTCTGCGATGCCCGCCGTGGCGACGGCTGTCGTCATGATCCCGCCGGCCGTGTCCTTGCCGTAGTCGAGCAGGGCTTCGAGCTCCTGAGCCCGCTCGGTCGGCATGTGGTCGAGAAGCTCGTCCCGCTCGTCATCGAGGAGCTCCCGCAGGGCGTCCACGGCCTCGTCGGGCTCCATGGACGCCACGAGACGGGCGGCCCTGTCGGGCTCCACCTCCCGTAGGAGAGATTCGAGCTCTTCCGGGTCCATCTCCTCGAGGGCGTCGGCGGCGTCTTCGGGGTCGAGAGCCTCGAGGAGATCCTGGCGCTGGTCACGGTCGAGGTCCTCGAGAAGGTCGGCCAGCTCGCCGGGCCGCAGCCGGTTGAGCCCCTCATGCGAGGTTCGCAGCTGCAGGCTCGCCGCCGGGCTCCCGAAGGGCTGTATCGCCGCCCAGTCGATGACGCGCTCGGGCGTGGGGCGGGGACGAAAGCGCGCGGGGCCCATGCGGCGAAGGAGGGTCTGGGGGCTCACGTCGACGCCGACGAGGCGAATGCGGCCCTGAGCAGGTGCCAGGTAGAGATCGGCCGCCCTGATGACCTGGACGCCGTCCACGTCGACGAGCTGGTGGTCGAGGACGTCCTTTGCCAGCAGGAGCTCGCCCGGCCGCCGCTCGAAGTCGCGGAGGTCGACCCGCGCCGAGCGAAGGGTGATCTCGGAGTGCCCGAGGTGTTGTACGAGACCGGCGTCGAGAAAGACCCGGCGCCTGCCCACGCCCACCACGAGGCCGGTGATCGGTGGGTACGCCTGGTCCGGAGAGAAACGGGCGACGACGTCGATCAACCGCCCGATCTCGGCGTCGTCCTGATGGCGCACCGGTCGATCGATCAGCCCGGCGAGCGAGACGATCGCATCACGAACGGCGCGAGTCGTCGTCAGCCGGCGGTGGCGCTGGTCGAGACGGGTGCGAAGCGCCTGGGGAGTCTGCAGGGGGGCACGGCGAGCCATCGATCCTCCTCGGAGAGACGGTCCGGACGGCATCCGGAGGTGCGAACGTGACGCACCGCTCGTGCCCACTCGCATCGTCATCGGCTCCTGGAGTGCTCCAGGCGATCGAGGCGGTGAGAAGGCTCAGCTCAGAAGCTGTGACCGGGCACGGCGGGGATGGTGAGGGCGGTACTCGGGGGTTGGTCCGGTGCCATCGACCCCACCTCCTTCCTGTCTCGGCCGGGTCGTGGCACCCAGTGTACCTGGTGATTGGCGTCGGCCGCCCCAGTTGTAGCCTCGTGACGTGGACCTCGCCTACCCGCCCGAAGCTGAGGCGTTCCGGCTGGAGGTGCGCCGCTTCCTCGAGGAGAACCTGCCCGAGGGGTGGGGAGAGCCCGGTCGCACGATGACGGCGGAGGAGCGCAGCAGCTTCGAGACGGAGTGGACGAAGAGGCTGGCGGAAGGCGGCTTCCTCTGTGCCTCCTGGCCTGCCGAGTACGGGGGCAGGGGCCTCACGCTCATGGAGAGCGTCGTGCTGCACGAGGAGTTCGCCCGCGCTGGCGCCCCGATGAGAGCCGACTTCTTCGGCGACACCCTCGTCGGCCCGACGCTGCTCAGGTGGGGAAGCGACGAGCAGAAGAGGTTCTTCCTGCCGAAGATCCTCGCTGGAGAGATCTCCTGGTGCCAGGGCTTCTCCGAGCCGGACGCAGGGAGCGACCTCGCATCGCTCAAGACGCGGGCCGAGCTCGACGGCGACGAGTGGGTCGTCAACGGCCAGAAGGTGTGGACGAGCCAGGCGCAGGACGCCGACTACATCTTCCTCCTCGCCCGGACCGACCCCGAAGCCGAGAAGCACGCCGGCATCTCTTACCTCCTCGTCCCGATGCACCAGGAGGGCGTCGAGGTGCGCCCCATCTCCCAGATCGACGGCGCGGCCGAGTTCAACGAGGTCTTCTTCACCGACGCCCGCTGCCCAAGAGACAGCGTCGTCGGAGGCGTGAACAACGGCTGGAAGGTCGCCATGACGACACTCGGGTTCGAGCGTGGGACCTCGGCGACGACGGGACATCGGCGTTTCTCGAATGAGCTCGAGGGCATCGTCGACATTGCGAGGCGCAACGGCAAGATCGCTGACCCCCTCGTCCGCCAGCGGCTCGCCTCCGCCTGGTCCAGGGTCAAGATCCTCGAGATCAACGCCCTGCGCACGTTGACCTCCGAGCTGAAGGGCGATGGCTCTGCGGCCACCCTCGCCGCCACGAACAAGATGTACTGGTCGGAGTACCACCGAGACGTGATGGAGCTGGCCATGGACATCCTCGGTATGGAGAGCCAGATCCTCACGGGTGGCGAAGCCGATTCCGGCCCTCCCCTCGCAAGAGCACGCCAGGGGCGGCCCGGCTACCCGGTGAGCGCCCTCCAGTCCGACTTCTTCTTCTCCCGGTCTGAGACGATCTGGGGCGGGACGGCCGAGATCCAGCGCAATATCGTGGCGGAGCGAGTCCTCGGCCTCCCGAAGGAGCCGAGAGCGCCCTCGTAACCGGCGCGCCTAGCTCTAACGGAGCGCCTACCTCGAACGGCGCCTATCTCGAATGGCGGCTATCTCGAATGGACGCCCCCGGCCGCCCTCAGGGCGTGCGCCGTCAGCTCGGCCCGCCCCCGGCCGACGAGGTGAGCGGGAGGCTTGGCAGGGGGTTGGGAGCGGGTGGCTGCACCCGCCGTCGTCATACCGGCGGCGACGGCTGCACTGAGGAGGAGCCCGAGGACGACAAGGACAGGCCGCAGCGACGGCTGCTCATCGAGATCGCCATCTTGCATGGCCATGACCGCTCCCATCGGGCGTTCTCATGCCCCGCAGCGCGGGGCTTACACCCTATGGACGCCGCAACTGGCGCGTTCGTTGCGGCCTTCTCGCCCTTCAAGCGCGGGGAACGTAGCCGCCGCGACCGAGAGAGACGCTCTCGAAGAAGTCGAGGGACTCGTCGACGCGGCCTCTCACCTCTGTCACCCAGTCGAGCCGCTGGCGCAAGAGGCGCTCGACGCCGCCCTGCAGCGTCAGCCCGGAGATGGCGCACGAGCCGCAGGCTCCTTGCAGCTCCACCTCCACGATCCCGCGCTCGAAGTCGACGGCGGTGAGCACGAGGTCGCCGCCGTCTGCCTGCACGGCCGGGCGCATCAGGTCGAACAGCTCGTCGAGGGCGGCGCTCCGGCGCGCCCGCTCGGCGTCGTCGATGGGGGCGACTCCTTCTGCTCCTCGCCGAACCTCGCCCTCGGCTCCCGTCGGGACCTCGCCGGCCGTCCTGTCGTCGTCTCCTGCTCCCACACCTGCTCCTTCGCCTCTCGCAAGTCTAGGAACCCCTACCATGCTCACGTGCAACTCGTAGTCCTTGCGGCAGGGCATGGGCGCCGGTTCGGCGGCCTGAAACAGCTCGCTCCTGTCGGTCCCAAGGGCGAGGCGATCATGGACTACACGGCCGTTGACGCCTTGGCCGCCGGTTTCGAGAGCGTGATCCTCGTCGTGCGTGAGGAGGTGCGCGAGGAGCTCTCCTCGCACGTACAGAGGCGCTGGCCGGGCACGCTTAGCGTCGAAGCCGTCGTGCAGGGAGCCGTCGCCGGCACGGCGCAGGCGGTCGCCTCCGCCGGTGCCCTCGTCGACGGTCCCTTCGGCGTCGCCAACGCCGACGACCTCTACGGGGCCGCGGCCATGGCGACACTCGGTTCCGAGCTGGCACATGTAGGCGGGCGAGCTCACATGATGGTCGGCTACCGCCTACGAAGGTCAGTCCTCACGGACGCCCCCGTCACACGGGGAATCTGCGAGGTCTCGCCCGCAGGCGAGCTCGTCGAGATCGTCGAGCAGACCGTTGCAAGGCGCGGAGACGGCTTCTCTGGCAGGCCGGTCGGTGCCCCGGAGTCCGCCGCGACTGACCTCACGGGAGAGGAAGTCGTGTCCATGAACCTGTGGGGTTTTGCGCCCTCGATCCTCGGGGACCTCGCCGGCGCCATCGACGCCTTCGACCCCACGCTCGCGCCCCACGAGCCCGGCAAGCCCGCCGAGCTCCTCCTCCCGTCGGTCGTAGGCGAGCTCTTGAAGGCCAAGCGCGCAACGGTTCGGGCAACGCGGACCGAAGACCGCGTCATCGGCATCACCCGTCCCGACGACCTCCCGCTCCTCCGTGAGATCCTCGCCGGTGAGAGAGCGAGGAACTGACCCCCGTGACGCGTACGCGCCGGCTCGCCTGGGCTCTCGCCTGCGACCTCGCCATCGCGGCCGGAGAGGTGGTGGGCGGTGTCATCGCCCACTCGGCCGGCCTCCTCGCGACGGCGGGGCACGACCTCGCCGACGGCGCCGCCCTCGCTCTCGCCCTCGTCGCTACACGCCTTGTGAGAAGGCCGGCGACACCCGCCAGGTCCTTCGGCTTTCACCGGGTCACGATCCTCACGGCGCTCGCCAACGCGGTCGCCATCGTCGTCGTCTCGGTTCTCATCTGCATCCTCGCGGTCCATCGCCTCCTCCATCCCGAGCACGTGAAGGGCGCCGTCGTGGTCGCCTTTGCCGGCCTCGCCGTAGTGGGCAACGCGCTGGCCGCTCTCATCGCGTTCGACCGCTCACGCGACCTGAACATGCGGACGGCCGCCCTGCACCTTGCGAGCGACGCTCTGAGCGCCCTCGGGGTGCTCGTCGCCGGGGCCGTCATCCTCGCGACGGGCCACTTCGAGCGCCTGGACCCGATCGTCTCGCTCGGGATCCTCGTTCTCGTCGTGGTCGAGGCCGTCTATCTCGTGCGCCAGAGCGTCGACGTCCTCCTAGAGTCCACACCGCCGGACGTCTCGCTACGAGGTCTCACCCGCTCCATCGAGGGAGTGGGTGGCGTCGTCGACGTCCACGACCTCCACTGCTGGAGCCTGTCGAACGACGTCCGGGCGCTCTCCGCCCACATCGTGCTCTCGGGCCACCCGACTCTCGAGCAAGCCCAGACCGTGGGCGAGACCGTGAAGCAACGCCTGGCGGACCGCTTCGACATAAGGCACGCCACGATCGAGCTCGAGTGCGAGCCGTGCGCCTCCCCCGAGGCCGATCCCTGTGCCATCGAGGTACCTCTGTCTCCGCCGCGCGCCGTCGGCTGAAGGGGAGACAGATGTGCGGGCGTTTCGTCTCCTCGAGCCCGGTCGAGGACGTCGTGGCCGCCTTCGAGGTCGACGTGGTGGAGATCCCTCCTGAGCTTTACCCTGAGCCGCGCTTCAACGTCTCGCCCCAGTCGGAGGTGCTCGCAGTTCGCGCGGCGGTGCCACGGGTGCCGCCGCGCACGCGGACCGGGGAGACCGGGGAGACCGGGGAGACCGGCCTCCGCCCGACCGGCCGAGCCGTCAGGCGGCTCGGCACCTATCGGTGGGGTCTCGTGCCGTCCTGGGCGAAAGATCCCCGTATCGGGCTCAAGGCGTTCAACGCGAGGGCAGACGGCCTGGAGCAAAAGGCGATGTTCAAGACCGCCCTCGCCAAGCGCCGCTGCATCATTCCCGCCGACGCCTTCTACGAGTGGCAGCGCCTCCCGGACGCGCCCGGAGGCGCACGCTCCGGCCGGGGGAGGCGCCAACCCTGGTGCTACCGGGCACGGGACGGAGGCATCCTCGCCTTCGCCGGCCTCTACGAGGTATGGCGAGACCGCACCTCGGAGGGTGGCGAGTGGCTCCTCACCTGCAGCATCATCACCACGGCGGCGAACGAGCTGATGGCGCCCGTGCACGATCGCATGCCCGTGATCCTCAGCCCTGATCAGTACGAGACCTGGCTCGCCCCGGGGTCGCTCGACCCCATCGATATCGCCGCTCTCCTCGCGCCCCCGCCGAACGAGACGCTCGCTGCCTACGAGGTGGGACCAGAAGTCGGCAACTCGAGTGCCGAAGGGCCTCAGTTGACGAGTCCTCTCTCCGCCAGCAGCCTGCCTTCCGGCACCTCTCCTCCCGAGAGCCGGGCCTCGAGCGCCGTCACTGGACAACGGCGCCCACGACGAGATCCGTGCTCATCTTGCTAACTCACGACGGATCTGTGATTTACAGCTGCCGCCAGTGCGGATAACGTGGCCGATCGTGTCCTGAGCTGTTCCCGGCTCTTCAAGCCGTATGCGGCCGTCGGCAGAGGCCGCCCTCGAGTCAAGGAGCTGATCAACGGTGATCATCGGAATCCCTGCTGAAGTAAAGACGGCGGAGAACCGCGTCGCCATGACACCCGACGGAGTGCGCGAGCTCACGGCGCACGGGCACGAGGTCCTCGTGGAGCACAGCGCCGGGGTCGGGTCGTCGTTCGCGGACACGGACTTCGAGACTGCCGGCGCCACCTTGGTGGATGCGAAGGCGGCCTGGGAAGCAGAGCTCGTCTGCAAGGTGAAGGAGCCGCAAGAGCCCGAGTTCGGGCACCTGCGCCAGGATCTCGTGCTCTTCACCTACCTGCACCTCGCCGCCTACCCCGGTGTCGCCAAGGCGCTCACGGCCGCCCGTACGACAGCCATCGCCTACGAGACCGTGCAGACCGGAGACGGCGGGCTTCCCTTGCTGGCACCGATGAGCGAGGTGGCGGGACGGATCGCCACGCAGGTCGGAGCCAGTCTCCTCGAGAGACGCAACGGGACTCGGGGCATCCTCCTCGGCGGAGTCCCAGGTGTGCGACCCGCCCGCGTGGTCGTCATCGGCGCCGGGCACGTGGGATGGAACAGCGCCTGGATCGCACAGGGCATGGAAGCAGAGGTCCTTCTCCTCGACAGGAACATCGACCGCCTCCGCTGGGTCGACCAGATCCACCAGGGGCGGATCATGACCCTTGCTTCGAACCGAGGCTCGATCGAGAGAGCGATAGCCGAGGCGGACCTTCTCATCGGTGCCGTGCTCGTGGCCGGCGGTCGAGCTCCCGTCGTAGTCACCGAGGACATGGTGGCGGGCATGAGACCCGGGTCGGTCATCGTGGACGTCGCCGTCGACCAGGGGGGCTGCATCGAGACCACGCACGAGACGACTCACGAGGACCCGACGTACTTCGTGCACGACGTGCTCCACTACGCCGTCGGCAACATGCCGGCCGCCGTCCCCCACACCTCCACCTATGCCCTCACGAACGCCACCTTCCCCTATGTCGTCGAGCTCGCAGAGCACGGCGTTCGCAAGGCGGTCGCGAGCGACCCGGCCCTACGTGGCGGCGTCAACACCGTCGACGGCCTCTGCACGAACGAGGCCGTCGCCGAGGCCCTCGGGGTCGATTTCACCGATCCGCTCAAAGCTCTCAACCCTCGCTGACCTGGGCTCGCCGGACCTGGGGCCGCGCCGGACCCGGGGCGGCCGCGCCGGACCTGGGCCGCGCCGGACCTGGGCCTTCGCCCTCAGGCTCTCCGCCACGCGCCCTCGCTGCTCACGGCAAGGCCGAGCTCGAGGAGACGGTCGAGGGCGAGCGCTACGGTCGAGAAGGGCTGCCCGGTACGGGCGCAGATCGCCTCTGTCGGCCACAGTTGGTCCTCGAGGGCTTCCAGTACGGACCTCTCTACCGCTGTGCAGCGTCGCAGGCTGGAGGCAATCTCCGCCCGCTCCGGCTGCCCGGGCGACGGAGAAGGCACCTCGTCGCCCGAGCCAGACGAGAGGCACCTCGTCGGTTTGAAGTCCACGCCGTCGGACCGGCAACACCGCTCGATCGCTACGAGGACGTCCTCGGGCCCCCGGGCCACGAACGCCCCCGAGGCGAGTAGCTCGTTCGTGCCCTCCGAGGCAGGGCTGCGTACCGAGCCCGGTACCGCGAACACCTCCCGCCCCCGGCCGATCGCAGCCTCCACGGTGTGCATGGCACCCCCCTGGCGCCCGGACTCCACGACCACCACGACCTGGGCAAGGGCCGCGATGATGCGGTTCCGCAGCGGGAAGCGCCAGGGCTCGGGTGCCGCCCCCGGCGGGGCCTCGGAGATCACGCAACCCCCTGCTGCCACCCGCTCGATCAGGTGCCGGTGGCGCGCCGGGTAGACGACGTCGACCCCACCACCAAGGACCCCGACCGGACCGCGCCCGGGCAACTCGGGCACGGCGAGGGCACCCTCGTGGGCGGCCCCGTCGATCCCGACGGCGAGCCCGGAGACGACTGTGACGCCCGCCCGTGCCAGCTCTGCGCCGATGTCGGCTGCCACCTCCCGCCCGTAGTGAGTCGCCCGCCTCGTGCCGACCACGGCAGCCGACGGGCCTTCGGCGACGAGAGCCCTGCCCCTTGCAAAGAGCACCTCCGGAGGCTCGGGCTCGTCCGGTCGGGCGAGGCGTGCGGGATAGCCGGCGACACCGAGGCGGAGCACCGAGATCGACGCCGTGCCAAGGGCGCGCCAGTACCGCTCGACGTCGAAAGCTCGCGCCCGCCGCGACCATGCCGTCGCCACCTCCTCTGGTGCCAGCCCTCCGGCACGGCGGGCTTCCATGGCGCGCGCCGGCACCGTCTCCCAAAGACGGGGCACC
>JASHRK010000258.1 GCA_030037405.1 Acidimicrobiales bacterium
CTCACCGTGACCGTTACCGTGCCGTTCGGGTTGAGGGTCACCGCGAACGCCGGTGAGGCAGTCGCCGCGCTGAGAACGATCGCCAAGGCCGTGCCCGCTCCTGCCAGGCCGATTCCGCCGCCGATGGCTAGCTTCGATCGTGCCAGCCGGCTGCGCCTGGCCCGCGGCCTGCTGATCTGTGCCAAGTCATCGCCGTGCTCACGCACGACCTCTCGCCAGAGATGATCTTCGAACCTACTCATTGCCCTGTTGCTCCCTTCTCAGTCGTGTTCGCGCCCGTGACAAGCGCATGCGCAGCACTCCTCGCGAGACGCCAAGTGCTGTTGCCGCCTCTTTCGGCGTCAAACCGTCGAGGTCGACCATCTCGACTGCCGCTTGCTCGAGGGCGGACAGCTCGGCGCATCGCTCGAGCCACTCGCGACCGGCGCGCTCGGCATCGATCCTCTGCGTCAGCTCGTCGATCTCGTCGATCTCCAAGACGGCGAGCCCGGCCAGCCTGGCGGTGGCATCTCGGTTGTTCGACGCCTTCTCGCAGTAACGGGCATAGACATGGCGGGCGATCCCGAACAGCCACGCGCGCGGGGTGCCGCGGCTGGGATCGAAGCCGGCGAACGCACCGACAGCTCGAAGGATCGTCTCGGAGGTGAGATCGGCGACCGTCTGCGGATCGGCGCAGTGCCGGGCGAAATAAGCCGTAAGCGCGCCGACGTGGTCGCGGTAGATCTGCTCGAACTCGGCGAGCGCCTCGCCAGTGGGGTCGTCTCGCACCACGACCTCCATGTCTGTTGCGGCGCTCATATCTACTAGTTGCCGAGTCCGCCCTCTCCTGTCACGTGGCCGGACCATCTCCCAAGGAGCTTGCCTGAGGTCCTGCGTGCCAGGGGTTCGCCCGGATAAGGCACGTACAGGGCATGTCGGCTTGGAGCCACCTATTCGTTGGACCATCGAGCAAAAATAGGCAAGGCCGGCACTCCACCTCGAGAACGCCTGCAACCACGTCGAATTCGCTGCATGAAAGCTGGCGTTAGCGTCGGAACCGGCGTGTCGACTGCCCAAGATCTGTTCAATCTGATGTACGCCGAGATCAACGCTCGCCAGGACGGGGTGCGGTGTGTCGAGTTCACCGGTCGCGAGGCGGTGCCGGCTGCGTTCGCGGCTACGGACTTTGCCGCGGCCTCCATCGCTGTCGCCGCAGGGACGATCTCGGACCTCCTCCACGCGGCCGGGGCTCGATCACCGGACATCACCGTTGACCGCACCCTCGCTTCGGCGTGGTTCACCTCGTCGTTGAGACCCCAGGGATGGAAACCGCCGCCTGCCTGGGACCCGATCGCCGGCGACTACGAGGCCAATGGCGGCTGGATTCGCCTCCACACGAACGCTCCGCACCATCGTGACGCGGCCCTGCGGGTGCTCTGCTGTAGCCCCGAGCGCGAGGAGGTCGCTCGAGCCGTCCGCAAGCGGAGCGCGCTCGATGTCGAGTCTGACGTCGTCGCAGCTGGTGGCTGCGCGGCCGTGATGCACTCGGTTGAGGCGTGGCGAGCCCACCCGCAGGGTCAGGCTCTCGCGACGGAGCCGTTGACGTGGGTGTCTCACTCCGAAGTCGCATCGGAGCACGCCTGGGTCCCGGATTCGAAACGGCCATTGCGTGGAGTCCGCGTCCTCGATCTCACCCGCGTCCTCGCCGGACCTGTTGCGACGCGGTTTCTCGCCGGGTACGGCGCGGACGTACTTCGCATCGATCCCCCGGACTGGAACGAGGCGATCGCTTGCGAGGTGACGTTGGGCAAGCGGTGCGCCCGCCTCGACGCGAAGTCGGCGGCAGGGCTGAAGACGCTCCCAGAGCTTCTCTCGCGCGCGGACGTCCTCGTTCACGGTTACCGTCCCGGCTCGCTCGACAGGCTCGGGATCGGTGAAGCTGAGCGCGAGGCGATTCGGCCAGGGCTGATCGACGTCTGCCTCGACGCCTACGGGTGGACGGGTCCCTGGAAGGGCCGCCGGGGATTCGACAGTCTTGTTCAGATGAGCACTGGCATCGCCGATCGTGGGCGCGCCTGCTCTGGCGGGGACAAGCCACAACCACTCCCGTTCCAGGCCCTCGACCAAGCGACGGGCTACCTCATGGCCGCGGAGGTGGTCCGTGGGTTGACGGCCCGGATGACAACTGGGCAAGGCACTCGGGCTCGCTGTTCGCTCGCTCGGACCGCCCGCTTCCTGATCGAGGAGGGCGGGCATCCGGTCGGTGGTGAACCGGCGGATCTCGATGAGGCGCCCGCGTGCGACGAGATCGAGAACACGTCATGGGGAGCGGCGAAGCGAGTCGCGCCTCCTGTCGCTATCGACGGAGCACCAATGCGATGGGAACTTCCCTCCACCGAACTCGGGTCGAATCCGCCGAGCTGGTAGCAACTCACCCGCTCGAACTCTCCGTCGACGGTGTTCGGTGTTCGTGCACGACCGAACGGCGAACAGCGCCAGCGCTCGTCGCAGCCGGCCGCATCTCCGAGGGCGCCATGGAACGCTTCAAGGATGCAGGTCTTGGCTACTACGACCGTCGCGGGAGGCTCCGACTGGTCATACCGGGGACCGTCGTCGTCGATGCGCCGGTACGACGGGCAGTCGGGTGGTGCTGCTCACCAGCTTCCGCAAGCAACGCAAGAACGAGCGCACTGAGATCACCAGGGCGCGCAGGACTGCTGAGGATTGCGCCCGAAGGAATCCGTGAAAGGAGGAGAACATGGCGAACTACTCCCGTTGGGACGACGTGAAGAAGAGGCGTCGAGGGCCGACGACCGAGACGCGGGCGGGCGTCGAGCAGGATCTCGCGCTGGG
>JASHRK010000259.1 GCA_030037405.1 Acidimicrobiales bacterium
GGTCCACGAAACGAGGTGTCGCCCTGCCTCACGCCCGTTGACCGCCCTCGACCGCCCCCGGTCGCCTCCGGGTCGCCCCCGACCACAAAACGTGGACATTCCACCGCGCATGCGCGTACTCACGTCCACGAAACGAGGTGTCACCCTGCCGCACGCTCCACGGCCGCCCCCGGCCGCCCCACGGCCGTCCCGACCGCCCCCGAGCAGCGGGTCAGGCGGCCACAGCCGCCTCACCCACCGAGCTCTCCGCCGGCGCGAGGGCGGCGGCCAGCACGTCGGCGACCGAGGTGGCGAGGTGGAACCTCATCTCGGCCCTCACCGCCTCGGGCACCTCTTCCAGGTCGGGCCCGTTGCGGGCGGGCAGTACGACCTCTCGCAAGCCAGCACGCCACGCAGCAAGCACCTTCTGCTTCACGCCTCCTATCGGCAGGACGAGACCCTGCAGGGTGACCTCGCCCGTCATCCCGACGGGAGAGCGAACCGCTCGCCCCGTGAGGAGCGACACGAGCGCCGTCACCATGGTCACCCCTGCCGATGGCCCGTCCTTCGGCACTGCACCGGCCGGAACGTGGACGTGGAAGCGGCGCCCCTCCATGGCGGCGGGAGCGATGCCGAGCTCGGCGGTGTGGGAGCGCACGTACGAGAGGGCGATCTCGGCCGACTCCTTCATGACGTCACCGAGCTGGCCCGTGAGAGTCAGGCCACCTCCACCTCCGAGCTCTCCCGCGATGGCAGTCGCCTCGACGTAGAGGACGTCGCCGCCTGTCCCCGTCACAGCAAGCCCCGTGGCGACTCCGGGCACTGCGGTCCGGTCGGCCGCCTCGAAGAAGAAACGCTGCCTTCCCAACCACTCGCGCACCGACTCACCCTCGATCGCCACAGGAGCGGCTCTCTCCCCGGTGGCGAGCTTGGTGGCTGCCTTGCGGAGCAACCGCCCCAGCTCGCGCTCGAGCGAGCGCACGCCCGCTTCCCGGGTGTAGTCGGAGATGATCGAACCGACGGCGTCGTCGCTCACCGTGACCTCGTCCGGCCTGAGAGCTGCCCGCTCCAACTGGCGGGGAAGCAGGTGGTTGCGGGCGATGGAGAGCTTCTCGTCGTCGGTGTACCCGTCGAGCCTTATTACCTCCATCCGGTCGTAGAGCGGCGATGGGATCGTCTCGGCCACGTTCGCCGTGGCGATGAAGAGCACCTTGGACAGGTCGAGCTCGATCTCGAGGTAGTGGTCGCGGAAGGTGTGGTTCTGGGCGGGATCGAGCACCTCTAGGAGGGCTGAGGCCGGGTCGCCCCTGAAGTCCGTCCCGAGCTTGTCAACCTCGTCGAGGAGGATCACGGGGTTCATCGTCCCGGCCTCCCGAAGAGCCCGGACGAGGCGGCCCGACTGAGCGCCGACGTAGGTTCGCCGGTGCCCGCGGATCTCCGCCTCGTCCCTCACTCCCCCGAGCGCGACGCGCACGAACGACCGCCCGAGGGCACGGGCGACAGACTCACCGAGCGAGGTCTTGCCGACTCCGGGTGGGCCGACGAGGGCGAGGATGGCGCCGGCACCACGCCCGCCTTTGACCGGGACGAGCCCTCGCTCCGCCTGCAGCTTGCGCACGGCCAGGTGCTCGAGGATGCGATCTTTCACCTCCCGCAGACCCTCGTGGTCTTCGTCGAGGATGCGCCCGGCCTCGCCGATGTCGAGGCGGTCTGCCGACTCAGTCCCCCAGGGCAGCTCGAAGACGGTGTCGAGCCAGGTCTGGATCCAACCCCGCTCCGGGCTCTGCTCGCTCGCCCGCTCGTAGCGGGCGATCTCCTTCTCCACGGCTCCCCGCGTGTTCTCGGTCAGCACGTTCTCGAGGGCCGAGAGCTTTGCCCTGTAGTCCTCCGGCTCTGTCCCTTCGCCGGGCATCCCGGATAGCTCGCCGAGCTCACGGCGAATGGCTTCCAGCTGGCGCCGGAGGAGGAACTCCCGCTGGGTCTTCTCCATCCCCTCTTCGACGCTCGACTTGATCTGGTCGCGAAGTGCCAGGTCGGCCAGGGTCTCTCGAGCCCAGCCGAGCACGAGCCGCAGCCGCTCGGCCAGCTCGCGGGTCTCTAGAACTTGCACCTTCGACTCGAGCGAGAGGTCGGGAGAGTACCCGGCGAGATCGGCGATCTCCGAGGGGTCGTGCACGGTGCGGAGCTGCTCGGCCATCCGGCGAGCACCTCTCGTGAGGAGGATGTTCTCGAGGACGGCTCGGTACTCGCGTGCGAGCTCGACCGCCTCGGCACTCGGCTCCCCGTCCGAGAATGGTTCGACCTGGACCCAGAGGGCCTGGCCCGTTCCGGGAACTCCGGTGCCGATGTCGGCGCGCTGAACGCCGCGGATGACTGCCGCGCTCGGGCCGCCGGGTACCTCGCCCTCCTCGAGTATCTCGGCGATGACTCCGACCCGCGACCACCGGCCCTCGATCTGGGGCACGACGACGAAACGCCCTCCTACAGCCCGCGCCGCCTCCACGGCGGCTCGGGCCTCGTCGGTCTCGAGGGCGAGGGTGAACACCATCCCGGGCAGGATGACGCCCGAGCTCAGCCTGAGCAGCGGGAGAGAGAGCGACTTCAAACGGTCTGTCGGTTCCGGCACGTGGCGACTCCTTCGGAGAAGTAGTTGACTAGGCAAACACCTCTCGGGAGCCCCGATATTCCGCGACGGCCCTCTCGGGACGAAGGCGAGGAGGAATGCCCGAGGGTGCTCCGAGCGTTCTGGCAGGCAGGACGGAAACAGGCAGGACGGAACCAGGAAAGCAGGTGCGACGGGGATGATGAGCGGCCACGGTGGGGCACAAGTGCAGGGCTGGGCTGCGATGCGCTCCTTCCGGCGTGATTCGAGCATCACCGAGCAGTCCCTGCCGAAGGGGATCGTGAAGAGGGTCGCTTCCTTCGCAAAGCCGTATCGCTTCCAGCTTGCGGTGTTTCTCTTCCTCATCGTCGTGGGCGCCGTCATGGGCGCTGCGAATCCGCTCATCCTGCGGGCCATCATCGACGACGGCATCGGGCGCCACGACGCCGGGCTCGTCGTCGTCCTAGCCCTCTTCGTGGGCGGCCTTGCCGTTGCGAGCGCCCTCATCTCGCTCCTGCAACGCTGGATCTCAGCCCGGATCGGTGAGGGTCTCATCTACGACATGCGAAGCAAGGTGTTCGAGCACGTCTCGACGATGCCGATCGCCTTTTTCACGCGGACCCAGACAGGCGCCCTCGTCTCCCGCCTCAACAACGACGTCCTCGGCGCTCAGCAGGCCTTCACCGACACCTTCCAGTCGGTCGTCGGGAACCTCGTCACGGTGGCTGTGACGCTGGGGGCGATGTTTCTTCTCTCCTGGCAGATCACACTCGTCTCGCTCGCCCTCGTACCCATCTTCGTCGTGCCGGCTCGTTTCGTCGGGCGGAAGCTCGCCGTGCTCACACGGGAGAGCTACGGGTTGAACGCCGAGATGAACAACACGATGACCGAGCGCTTCAACGTCTCCGGAGCGCTCCTCGTGAAGCTCTTCGGCAACCCGTCGGCGGAGACGTCAGAGTTCAGCACGAGGGCTGGGCGGGTACGCGACATCGGCGTCACGACGTCGATGTACGGCGCCTACTTCATGACGGGGCTCCTTCTCACGGCGTCGATCGCGACGGCGATCGTCTACGGCTGGGGCGGCGTCCAGGCAGCTCACGGCATCATTCTCGTCGGCACCGTCGTCGCCCTCACGGCCTACCTGAACCGCCTCTACGGCCCGCTCACCTCTCTCTCGAACGTGCAGGTGGACGTGATGACGGCCCTCGTCAGTTTCGACCGGGTCTTCGAGGTCCTCGACCTCACTCCGATGATCGACGAGCAGCCCGGGGCGATCGACATCCCGGGCGGGCAGGCGGGGGTCGAGTTCGACCGGGTGAGTTTCTCGTACCCGAGGGCCGACGAGGTCTCGCTGGCGTCGCTCGAGACGGTCGCCGTCCTCGATCAGGCACCGAGCCAGCAGGTCCTCTTCGACGTGTCGTTCGTGGCCGAGCCGGGCCAGATGGTGGCACTCGTCGGTCCTTCGGGGGCGGGCAAGACGACGATCTCGCACCTCGTGCCCCGCCTCTACGACGTGCGTGCCGGCGCCGTACGCATCAACGGCGTCGACCTTCGCGAGGCGACCTTCGAGTCCCTTCGCCGCACTGTCGGCGTCGTCACACAGGACGCACATCTCTTCCACGAGACGATCCGAGCGAACCTGCTCTATGCCAAGCCCGACGCGTCGGAGACGGAGTTGCGCGAGGCGCTGGCGGCAGCTCAGATCCTGCCGCTCGTCGACTCCCTCCCAGAGGGGCTGGAGACGGTGGTGGGCGACCGGGGCTACCGGCTCTCGGGCGGCGAGAAACAACGCATCGCCATCGCACGCCTCCTTCTCAAGGCACCCGCTGTCGTGGTGCTCGACGAGGCGACGGCACATCTCGACTCCGAGTCCGAGGTGGCGGTGCAGGAGGCACTCGGGCGAGCGCTTGCCGGTAGGACGTCGATCGTCATCGCCCACCGTCTCTCCACCGTGCGTCAAGCGGACATGATCCTCGTGGTAAACGAGGGGCGGATAGTGGAGCGCGGAACGCACGACGAGCTGCTCGATGCCGGAGGGCTCTACGCGGAGCTGTACCGCACGCAGTTCCAGCCACAGGAGCTCTCCGTCGCGCCGTGACGCGAAAGGCGCTCCGAGTCGCTCCCACCACGAGTAGCTATCCTGTCTTTGCTCGCGGGCGTAGTTCAGAGGCAGAACATCAGCTTCCCAAGCTGAGAACGCGAGTTCGATTCTCGTCGCCCGCTCTCGTCGGAGTCCCAGGTCAGAGCGTTGCGGTTGCACGGTACTGACATCAGAGTGCCGATAGCGCGGTGCAATAAGGTGCATTATCAAGCGTTCTGCTCTCCCACTCTGCCGTCCTGAGCAGCCATAACTGCGCGGATCCCTGGTGCAGCTTTGGTGCGATTGGGATCGTGGTGGATGGCCAAAGCTCGAACAGGAACCATGACCCACCGGGGCGGCGGAAGCTGGCGGCTCCAGGTGATCGCCGACCGGGACCCGCTCACCGGCGAACGGCGACGACTCTCGCGCACGGTTCGTGGGCGGCCGCCAACTGCTTGATCGGCTTGCCGGTCCGCAGGTGCGTCTCGATCAGGAACCGCCGAACTCCATAGGAGCACCCCCTACCTCGATGGTCTCCTATGTCTTGACACATCCGCCGTCGAGGCGGTCTCCTATGTCTTGAAATCAGACACCGTCGCCCGCTCTCCTCGGAGTCCGACCGATCTGCTACGACCCTGTAGGTAAGACTTCGGAGATGAGCTACCTCGATCGGATCACGAGCGATCCAGCGGTTTGCCACGGCAAGCCGACGGTCCGGGGGCTGCGTTATCCCGTCGAGATGCTGCTCCAACTGCTTGCCTCCGGGATGACGATGGACGAGATCCTGGCTGACCATCCTGATCTCGAAAGAGCAGATCTTCTCGCATCGCTCGAGTACGCGGCCGAAGAGCTGCGAAGCAGGCGAATGCCGCCGCTCGGCCTGCGACGCTCCTAGAAGATCCTGAGCCCGAACAACTCTGCAACGTGTTGCAGTGCCGGCATGTCCGGCGTTATCGGCACGATTTCGATGACCTCGAGCTCCAGCTCGTCGTCGTCGAACAGCGCCCAGCACTCCCAGCCGGAACGGAGGCGGGACTCGTAGCGGATTCCGGCGTAGAGCGGATCGCCGTTGTCGTTCGCCAGATAGGCCCAGTCTGCGATCAGTCGAGTCACGCGCCGATCCGGTCCTCGCACCGCCGCGACATCGAGGTCGTCGAGCCCGAGAGCGGACAAGCCGAGAGCCAGTTCCTTTCGCAGGAACTGGTGGGTGACCGGCGACTCGACATCGAGGAAAGCCGCGTCGGCCGAAGGCCTGACGTGTACAGCGCTGCGGCGTTGACGCCAGTCGGCTGCGATCGAGCCGACGTCCATGAAGCCAAGCTCGCGCCATTCGTCCGCGATCAGAGACAGCACCGGAAGGCTCGGTCGGAACCTCGCGAGCGTCTCGCCGAAGCAGGTCTCCAAGTCGGATCCGAAGTAGAGCACGCCGGCGTCAACTGCGAGCAGGTCGAAGCGATTGCCGCCAGAACGGGTGAGCTCTCGGGTCGGAGAGGGAGGCGCGAGTGGGTCGTCTCCGCGCGCGACTCGCCACAGTCCGGATGAGGGGGCGTGAACAGCCGCCGGTTCACTGGACATCGGTTAGCCGCCGGCAACGAAGGCTCGTGCTGCGGCCAAGGCCTCCTTCAGTCGCCCTTCCCGGATGACCTCGGCGGGCGACTCATCGTTGAGCTGCGGATTCATTCCGACGAACCACGCGCGCACTACGTGAGGGCTGTCGTCTGCTTGCAGTAAGTGGAACATCTGGAAGGCCGCACGGAGCCGACGCTCCGCCTCGTCGCGGGGGACTTGCGTACCCTGTGCCCAGCGGCCGACCTGCTTGGGATCGCTGACGTCCGACATGTACGCCACGAGCTTCTGTCCGAGCGCCTCCTGGAGGAACCGGGCGATGTCCTTGATCTCGAAGGACACCGACCGCTCGTGCGCCTCCTCAGTCGGAGTCCTGGTGGAACGAGGCATGTGTCCTCCTTCGCTTGCTGCTCTCACCCAGGTACGCTACCATAAACAACACCAGAAAAGATAGTCAACAAGACCGCAGGAAGGTCCTATGGAAGAACTGGCAGTTGCGAGCGAGCACGTCGGTGGTGTCTATGTGATCGACAGGCACGTCGAGCTCCTTGGTGCGGACGCCATCGACCGGGTCGTATTGCACCTCCGGCTCAACGGCGGCCAGTGCTGGCTTTGCGGCGGGCGGCTCCACCGGATCGACGACGTATCCCTTGTCGTTGACGAGACAGCGTTGACCGGAATCCTCGGCTTCATCCACTACCGTTGCGGTCCGCCGCAGATCTCGGACCGTCGTCGCAACCGACGTGCGGCGATCGAGCGGGACGCCTTCCGGGAGGACGGTTCAACCGACGCGCAAGCGTTCGCCAGTCTCAGGAACTATCCGGCTCCCCACGCGGCGCTGGTGGTCAGCCAGCAGATGGTCCCCTTCGCCATGGTCGATAACGGCGACACGATCAGTTCTTGGTTCGACAGCGTGTTGGCGGCAGGTCTCGATCTCATTGCGCCCGACTGGATGGACGCGGTTCCCGCTCAGCTCGACGAGTGGACGCTGCAGATCGAGGGCGACCGCGTGGTCTGTGGACTCAAGGATCATCCGCTGTACGTCGGCCAAGTCGACATGCCAGAGCCATGGTTGGACGCGCTCGCAGCCGAGCGTCAGTGCGTCGTGTTCGTAGCGGGCGTGGGCGTAGACAGCAGTCGCCTGGCCGAAGAGTCCTGGGACGGATTGAACCTGTTGGCCGAGCAGGGCTTGCTCGCCGGAGCCACGGTCAGCGTTACCGGGGTTCCGCCCTGTATGGCGCCCTCGGTCTTGGCGCAGCGATAGTGGAGGCGCATCGAGCCGCTCGACTCGTCACGCCCGAGGCATTTCGCTGATCTTGCGCCGAGCCTCACGAGGGGCCTTCCTCTGCGGCGCCGGCCAGTTTTCGAGCAACGGCCGCCGCGACCAGTTCGTCGACGCTGACTCCGACACGAAGGGCCCGCTTTGACAGCGCGGCGATGAGCGGCTCAGGCAGCTCCAGCTCGACGCGCCGCCATGGCACATTTATGGCACATCCGCTGTCGTTCGCCCTGGTTCGCCGTGATTCGGCTGCCGCATCTGAGCTGCCCGAATCGTCCGCCGGCGTCCGCTGAAGTCCGCCAAAATCGGCGAAATTCTCATTCCCAAGCTGAGAACGCGAGTTCGATTCTCGTCGCCCGCTCTCGAAGGAAGTCACTGGTCTGATGGGGAAGATGTGCTCCAACTGCCCCGTGGTCTAGAAGCCTTCAGGGGCGCAGACCACACACAGACGGTGGCATAGAGCTCTCGCACCTTGACTGTCTCCGAGCGTCGTGTGAGCGGCTGGTCTCGGGACGGGCCAGGGTGCTCGTCGTCCAGCGCACCGGATGGGGGAAGAGCGCGGTCTACTTCATAGCCACACGGTTGCTTCGTCAAGGAGGGTCAGGTCCGACGCTGCTCGTCTCACCTCTCCTCGCCTTGATGCGCAACCAGTTGGAGATGGCGCGCCGCTCGGGCGTGCGTGCGGAAACGATCCACAGTGATAACCCGACCGAGTGGGCCGAGATCGAAGGCGCATTGGACGGGACGAGGTCGACCTGCTCCTGGTGTCCCCGGAGCGTCTGAACAACCTCCACTTTCGCGCCGAGGTCTTGGCTGCTCTGACTCGGTCGGTGGGTCTCCTCGTCGTGGACGAGGCTCACTGCATCAGCGATTGGGGTCACGACTTCCGACCGGACTACCGTCGCATTCAGCGGGTAATCGAGGTGCTGCCGTCCAACGTTCCCGTTCTCTGCACCACGGCGACTGCGAATGATCGTGTGGTCGCCGACATCGTTGCCCAGCTGGGCGACGACCTGCTCGTCGAACGCGGGCCTCTGGAGCGAGAGGGGTTGGCGCTGGCCGTCGTGCAACTTCCCGAGCCTGCACGGCGCCTCGCCTGGCTTGTCGAGCAGCTACCGGGCATGCCGGGCTCCGGCGTCGTGTACTGCTTGACCGTCCGTGACGCCGAGCAAGTCGCCGCCTGGCTGCGAACACGGGGGGTCAACGCCAGGGCCTACTCGGGCGAGGCGGACTCGGCTGATCGAGTGTCGATCGAGCAGGAGCTGATCGCGAACGAGGTCAAGGTGGTCATCGCGACCTCAGCACTTGGTATGGGGTTCGACAAACCAGATCTGACTTTTGTGATCCACTATCAGAGCCCCGGTTCCCCGATTGCCTACTACCAGCAGGTTGGCCGCGCCGGCCGCGCCCTCGACGCCTCGTTGGGCGTACTCCTCGCCGGCCGCGAGGACGCCGACATACAGGCCTGGTTTATCCGCACAGCGTTCCCGTCACGGGAGCAAGCCGAACAGGTGGTCGGCCTGCTGGAGGATGCCGGGCGGCCGATGACCTTGCAGGCGATTGAGACAGCCCTCAACGTACGCCACACGCGGCTCGAGCTGATGCTGAAGGTCCTCGAGGTGGAGGGCGCGGTGGAGCGGGCCGACGGCGGGTGGCTGCGGACCTTGAGACCCTGGACCTATGACGAGGAACGGGTGGAGCGGGTTACGGCTGCACGTCGGGCTGAACAGGCGTCCATGGTCGCCTACGCGTCGACGACCGGCTGCCGGATGGAGTTCCTGCGCCGTCAGCTCGACGATGAGGCGGCCGGTGCCTGTGGATTGTGCGATCGATGTCGTACCTGGTCGCTCGACGTGCCTCTTGACCCTCAGATCGTTGCCGAGGCGGCAGCGTTCCTGCGACAGCGACCGATCGAGTTGGAGCCGCGCAAACGATGGCCCGGCGTAGGCACGGCGCGAGGGAACATCCCGGAGGAGCTGCGCAATCGGACGGGCCGGGCTCTCAGCTCCTACAACGATGGTGGCTGGGGCACCGTCGTCAAGGAAGCGAAGTACGGCGGCATTGGCCTGCCCGATGAACTCGTGGAGGCCACGGCCGAAGTGATCCGACG
>JASHRK010000260.1 GCA_030037405.1 Acidimicrobiales bacterium
GTCGTGGCGACCGGTGGCGGCACCACACGGGCAGAGTGGCTGCAGGCGCTCGCCGACTGCACCGGTCTCCCGGTCGATGTCAGCCTTGTTCCCGAGTGCGGGGCTCTCGGAGCGGCTTACGTGGCGAGGATGACGGCAGGGCTGGAGTCGGGTCTCGACGGCGCCACGGCGTGGGCGCGCGTCGGGCAGCGCGTCGAGCCCGACGGAGCCTGGGTCGAGCATGCCTCTCGCCGCTACGACATCTTCAAGCAGCTCGTGGCGGGAGAGGTGAGCTCTGTACAGGCGCCGGCTCCTCCGGCTTCGGGCCCGGCTCCCGATCCGGGCCTTCCGGCCGGCTAAGGCACCCGGTCCGTCGGGCTGAGCTTCGCCCCAGCTCACGTCACGCTTCAGCTCACGTCACGCCGTCGAGAGCGTCTCCCAGGGTGCCAAGCGGCGGCGAGCCGAGCGCCAAGAGCGCTTCGTGGAATCGCCGATGCGAGTAGCGGTTACCCCACCTCGCCATGGCCTCGTCACGCAGTGCCACGATCTCGAGCTTGCCCCAGGTGTAACGCCCGTAGGTGGGGTCGAAGGTTCCCCGAAGCGCCTCCGAACGAGCTGCCGGGCCCTTCATGTAGGCGTCCGCCTCGAAACGTCTCGTTGCCTCCTCCACGGTCATGGTGTCCCGGTGCATGCCGAGGGTTGCCGCGAGCCTTGTCACGCGGAGCAGCGCCTCGACCCAGACGCCGATGGCGTATCGCGGATCCTGCGCCCGGAAGCCCTCCTCGACGAGCAACTCCTCGGCATAGTGCGCCCATCCCTCGACGAAGGCGGCGGAGGCAAGCGAGCGCCGGACGTGAGAGCCGCGGATCCGCATGATCATGCGTCCGTGGGCATAGTGACCCGGTGTGACCTCGTGGGCGGTGATCGCCGGGAGAGTCGTCTCGCTGAAGACGCTTCGCCACTCGTCTTGCTGCTCAGGCGGCCAGGCAGGATCGGGCGGGTTGACGTGGTACCAAGCGGGCGCGTCTTGCTCGTACGGGCCGCCAGGAGACATCATCGCCATCGCCCATCGCCGCGAAGGGGGAGCGGGGCCGACGAGACAGGTCCCGCCTGGATCTGGAAGCAGGTCGCGCTCGAGCGTGAAGGCCGTGATCTCCTGTATCAGAAGACGCGCGTTCAGGTAGATCTCGTCGTCGCTGGGATGATCGGCCAGAAGCTCGGGCACGAGCTCGGATGGAGTCGAGCCCGGACGGTACCTCTCGCAGTCCTCGGCGAGCCGCTCGGAGAGCCGGCGACGCTCGGCGTCTGCCCGGGACTCGAGCCGTCCTAGATCGACCCCGAGCGCCTCGCTCTCGCCGAGCAGGGCGGTGAGCTTCGCCTCGCCGAGCGCGAATTCGGGCCGAGCGTTCTCCACGGCGCGTTCGATGTGTGCGATCAGCCGCTCTGCAGCCCTGATCGCCTGCCGATCGGTGACTCCCTCGAGGAGCCCTCGGACGGGACCGAGAGTTGCTCTTGCGACGGGAGCGGGCACGGCATCGAGGGACTCGAGCGAGCCGTCGATCGCCTCGGGCCACTTGGCGAGATGCCTCTCACGTGCAGCCTGGCGTACCTCTGGCGGCGCGTACTCCCGGTCGTAACACGTGAGATCCAGGTTGGCCAGGTGGACATGTGGGTTCCAGCGATGCAGCTCGACCTTGCCGAAGGCAGCTCTCAGACCCTGCTCTGCCGCCGTCAGGTGTGCCTCGTCGTGGGGGTCGGGCTCGGTCGTCCCCTCGCTGCCGAGGCGGGCAACGGCGGAGGCGATGCCGCTCGGCGACATGTCCTGAACTTCCCCGTCGTAGTCGTGCACGCCTGCGTACTCCCGGATCTCGGCCATGTCGAAGTCCCACACGGCGCGAAGGCGCGGGTTGACCCGATCGCGGACGCCCGCGCCGCTGTTCGCTTCGTCTGAGCCGGTCACAGTCGCAAGCTAGCCTGGAAGCACCACCCGCCCATCACGCTCCAGTGCTTCGATATCCACGGGCCGAGCCCGAGAGCAGTGCGATCCGGGCGAACTCCAGGTCTGTGGGATCCCCGCGACCCGCGGGACCCCCGGGGTCCGGAACAGGCAGATCCGGCGTGGTGAGCAACAAGCCGATATCCATCAGCCGACACGCCGCGCGAAGCGCAGTTCTGGGACCAGACCTACCTCGTGCAGCATTCGCATGGCTCGTGCCTCCATGACGTCGACGATGACGGCCTGGCGTTCCGACGGTCCGTCGGCAGGTCCGAGGAGATAAGTGACGAGGCAGTCATCGCAGGCGTTCGTCCCCTCGAGGCTGCAGTCGTCGCAACTGATCGAGATCGGTGTGCTGGTCATGAGGAGATGGTGACAGGAGGTTGTAGTACTGGCCCCGGAGCGTGTCCCCGGAGCCCGGCTCGGAGTCTGGCTCGGAGCCTGGCCCGGGGAGCCCGTGGTGACGGCTGTTGTCGGGACGATGGGCGTAGAGATAGCCGGCTTCAGCGCACCGACCCGCCCGCGACCTCGCTCGGCGAGTCGCTCGCTCGCCGGCTGACCTCGACGAGTTCGGGGGCGCCGAGGGGATGGCCGCGGGTCGCGATGCGCCGGGATGTGCGGGCCGGGATGCGTGGGACCGCGACGCGCGGAGATGCGCGGGCCGGTTGGGCCGGGGATCGTCCTACGGTCCGTCCCGTGAAAGAGAAGCCACTGCTTCTCCGGGCGACTTTCGGGGATCTCCCGGCGCCACCCAGCGCCAGTGGCCCGGTCCCCCCTCGATCCTATAGCCCTTCTCGGACTTGAGGCGGTGATGCCGTTTGCATTATGCGTACTGCCGGATTATGCGGAAACGAATGACGAAGCCCAGCTTCTGGCGTGGAGAAGTACGCATAATCAGAGGCTGTCGAGGAAGGCGAGGAGTTCGTCCGGCGGCTGGTAGCGACCTAGCGGTGTCCCCGCAGGCGTCATCTTGGCGAGGGCCCGTTCTTTGATCGTCATGTCGGCGTGCAGGTAGATCTGGGTCGTCTCGA
>JASHRK010000261.1 GCA_030037405.1 Acidimicrobiales bacterium
GGTCGCAAGTCACCGGTCCGCCGCCTCGAGCGGCCCTGTCGTCGTCCGCGGAGGCCCCGAGGCCATCACGTCGGTGACGTTGGCCGCAGACGGGCGCCAGGTCGGCCTCCTCGTCCTCGTCGGGGAGGGGCTCGGCGAGGACGACCGCGAGGCGATGATGACCTTCGCCAATCAGGCGGCCCTCGCCGTCGAGCGTGTGCGCCTGCGCGAGGAGGCGTTGCGGGCAGAGCTCATGGGAGAGGTGGAACGCCTCGCGAAGACGCTCGTCGCCGCGGCCTCGCACGACCTGCGCACGCCGCTCGCGTCGATCAAGACGCTGGCGTCGACGCTCTGCGACGCCGAGCTCGACCTGGCGCCCGAGCGCCGGGAGGAGCTTGCTCGCCTGATCGATGCTCAGGCCGACCGCTTGGCGCGCCTTGTCGCCAATCTCCTCGACATGAGCAGGATCCAGGCCGGTGTGCTCGAGCTACGGCGCGAGCTCGCCTCCCTCCCGACCGTGGTCCGGGAGGCGATCCAGGCGATGGGGCCCGCCGTCGACCAGTCACGGGTCGAGATCCGCATCTCCGAGGAGCTTCCCTTCGTCGAGATCGACCGGCTGCTCATCGGGCAGGTCGTCTGCAACCTCGTCGAGAACGCCGTCCGCCATGCCCCGTCCGGGACTCCGGTCGTCGTTGCGGCCACCGAGCGAGAGCGAGAGCTCGAGGTGTCGGTGAGCGACAGGGGACCGGGCGTCGAGCCGTCCGATCGCGACGCCGTCTTCACCATGTTCAACCGGCGGCGGGGCGACGGCGGTGCCGGGCTCGGGCTCGCCATCGCCAAGTCGTTCCTCGAAGCGCACGGCGAGTCGATCTGGACGGAGGGCGATCCGTCGGGAGGGGCGCGTTTCTGCTTTACCATCTCGAAGATCTACGCACGTGAGGAGCTGTCCAGAAGTGCCCCGAGTGCTTCTCATTGACGACGACGCCGCTCTCGTTCGCGGCCTCCACATCGGGCTCGAGGCCCTCGGTCATGCCGTGTCCGTGGCGGCGACCGGCCGCGACGGCCTGAGCAGGGCCGCGGTCGACAGCCCCGACGTCGTCGTCGTCGACCTCGGGCTCCCAGACATCGACGGCATCGAGCTCTGCCGGCAGCTACGGGAATGGAGCTCGGTCCCGATAGTGGTGCTGTCCGCCGACGGAAGAGAGGACCGCAAGGTCGAAGCCTTCGAGTACGGCGCTGACGACTACGTCACGAAGCCATTCGGCATACGGGAGTTCGACGCCCGTCTCCGGGTCGCGCAACGGCACGCTGGCACGAGCGCAGAGACGGGGGAGGCCGCCGTCTTCACCGCCGGCGATCTTGTCGTCGACCTTGTCCACCACGAAGTCCGCCTGCGAGGGGAAGCGATCGACCTGACCTCGACCGAGCTGGCGTTTCTTGCTTATCTCGTGAAGAACGCCGGCAAGCTGTGCTCGCATCAGCTGATACTGAGCCACGTCTGGGGACTGCGCTCGACGGACGCCGCCGGCTACCTCCATGTCTACGCCTACCGGTTGCGCAAGAAACTCCACGACGACCAGGGCACGCTCATCGTCACAGTTCCCCGCGTCGGCTACAAGCTCTCCATTGCCGGCGCGGGCGGGCGCGAAGCCGAGTGACTCACACCAAACACTCAGCTATCACCAAGCTAGAACGAAGCGCTGCCCGCCATACTGGATGTCGTGAATGGTGTTGACGATGTGAACGGTACCGACGACCAAGACTGGAACGGTCCCGACGACCAAGACTGGAACGACGATATGGGCGCTTGGTCGCCGCCCCCGCCCTGGCACTCGGCCCCTCCGTGGGAGTCGGGCGTGTACGGGCCACAGCCGCCGGGTGAGCCGAGCCAGTCTGGAGGCGGCTACTACCAGTGGTACCCGCCGGGCGGCCCGCCTCAGCCACCCCGGCGGAGGCGCCGCGGCGCCCTCGTCGTAGCCGCAGTCGTCGCCGTCGTCCTCCTGGCGGCAGGCGCAGGCACCCTCATAGGTCGCGATCTCCTCCAACCGACTGCCGCTGGGACGAGGGCCGGCAACCCAGGCGACCTGGGCAACCCGGGCAGCTCGGGCAACCCGGGCAGCTCGGGCAACCGCTCGAACTACCCTGACTCGCCGTATGGGTCGCCCTCGTATGGGTCTCCCTCGTACTCGGGCCTTCCCTTCGGGAACGCAGGGAACGGGTCAGGCTCACCGAGCGGGAGAACCGCGACCACGGGAACCGGTCCGGCGGATGCCTCCTCCATAGCCGCCGGCGTTGATCCGGGGCTCGTCGATGTGAACACCACGATCGACTACGGCGTCGCCGAGGGAGCAGGGACCGGGATGGTCCTCACGCCTGACGGGGAGATCCTCACCAACAATCACGTGGTCGAGGGCGCCACCTCGATCAGCGTCACCGACGTCGGAAACGGCCGGACCTACCATGCCACCGTCGTCGGCTACGACCGCACGAACGACGTCGCCGTCATCCAGCTCAAGGACGCCTCGGGCCTGCACACGGTGAGTTTCGGCAATTCCTCCGACCTCACCGTCGGGGAGAAGGTCGTCGCCGTGGGCAACGCAGGGGGTGCAGGCGGGACGCCGAGCTATGCCGGGGGGACGGTCACCGGCACGGACAAGTCCCTCAGCGCGAGCGACGAGCTGACCGGAACGAGCGAGGAGCTGAGCAGGATGATCGAGACGGACGCCGATGTCGTCGCGGGCGACTCCGGTGGTCCCCTCGTCGACACCTCGGGCCGGGTCATCGGCATGGACACCGCCGGGTCTGGCACGTCTCAGTTCGAGTCGACGGCGTCCTCGAGCGAGGGGTTCGCCATCCCGATCGACGAGGCTGCCTCCATCGCCGAGCGGATAGAGGCGGGCGCCGTGTCATCTCTCGTCCACGTCGGCCCGACGGCCTTTCTCGGGGTCGAGGTCGACTCCACGAGCAGTGGCGAGTACAGCGGCTCCGGCACGAGCGTGCAGGGCGCCGAGATAAGCGGCGTCGTGTCGGGCGGCCCGGCAGCCGGTGCCGGCCTTTCCGAGGGCGACGTCATCACCTCAGTCGGGGGCCACGCTGTCACCTCCTACTCCTCGCTAACGAACGTCCTCGTCAACGACGAGAAGCCGGGAGATTCCGTGCAGGTGGGTTACGTCGACGCCTCGGGTGAGCAGCGCACGGTGTCCCTGACCCTCGCGAGCGGCCCGCCGCAGTAGAGCCCGCCTCGCCTCTTGCGCCAAGATGCAAGGGTGAAGGAATCACGTCTCGCTCGGCCCGGCCGTCTCGACGCCTACGGGACGACGATCTTCGCCGAGATGTCGGCGCGGGCAACCGCGATGGGAGCCGTCAATCTCGGCCAGGGCTTTCCCGACGAACCCGGCCCGCCCGAGGTGCTCGAGACGGCCCGTGCGGCGATCGAGGAAGGGCACAACCAGTACGCCCCCGGGAGGGGGGTGGCGGAGCTCGTCGAGGCGATAGCCGCTCACAGCGCCCGTACCTACGGGCAGGAGGTCGATCCGTCCCGTGAGGTGCTCGTCACCGCCGGAGCGACCGAGGCCCTCATGTCGACGATCCTTGCTCTTTGCGGGCCCGGGGACGAGGTGGTGGTCTTCGAGCCCTTCTTCGACTCCTACCCGGCCGCCATCGAGCTCTCGGGGGCGAGGATGCGCACTGTGCCGCTTCGCGACCCGGATTGGAGCTTCGACCCCGACGAGCTGCGGGCGGCCGTGGGACCGCGAACGCGGCTCGTGCTCCTCAACACCCCGCACAACCCGACGGGACGCGTGTTCTCGCATGACGAGCTGCAGCTGGTCGCAGATCTCTGCCTCGAGCACGACGTCATCGCCGTGACAGACGAGGTCTACGAGCACCTCGTCTTCTCGGGGCGGCGCCACGAGAGGATCGCCACCTTCGAAGAGATGGCCGATCGCACCGTGACGATCTCGAGTGCCGGCAAGACGTTCTCCGTTACCGGCTGGAAGATCGGCTGGCTGATCGCCCCGCCGGCGCTCGTGTCCTCCGCCACGGCCGTCAAGCAGTACGTCACCTACACCAACGGGACGCCGTTCCAGTACGGGGTGGCGCGCGGCCTCTCGCTGCCGGCGGCGCGGATCGAGGCGTTGGCGGCGGCGCTGGA
>JASHRK010000262.1 GCA_030037405.1 Acidimicrobiales bacterium
GCTTCGGTAATGTCATACGGCTTGTCTCTGGCAAGTATTGACAACCAATCACGGGCAGCGGACTGGTCGTCGATCCCGATCTACGCGGTGCTCGTTGAGACTGATGACGCAAGAATTCTGTTCGATACGGGGACTCACCCTCAGTCAAAATTGAGATGGTCGTCGACTCTCCAGCCCTTCGAACACCTTATCGCCTCTGAGGAGCAGTTCCTTCCGGTTCGCCTGGCTGGATTGGGCCTATCCCCAGAGGACATCGACATCGCAGTGCTCTCTCATCTACATATGGATCATAGTGGCGCGATCGAGTTCCTCACGAGCGCAGACGTGATAGTTCACCGCGATGAGCTGAAGAACGCCCTAGAGCACTATGCAAGAGTAGATGGAAGCCCTGCATACGTCAAGGATGACGTGGCTGCCTGGGTCCACAATAAAATCAAGTGGGCGCCAATCGATAGCTCTGATGGCGACGTGATCATCGCTCCCGGTGTTACGACTCTAAACTTTGGGCCCGGACACACTGAGGGTGATTTGGGTCTGATGTTGGAGCTACCTGAGTCAGGTATGCTGGTGCTCGCAGGTGATGCGTGCTACAGCGCAACTAACCTTGGTCCGCCCGTCGTACTTCCAGGTAGCAACGCTTTAGTCGACAGTCGCGGTCTGAACAGGACGGCTCGCCGATTACAACGCCTGATGCAACAAGAAGCAGCCACTGTCTGGTTCGGTCATGATTCCGACCAATATCGCCAGCTGATCCAATCGCCGACTGGCTACTACGTCTGAGGGTCAGCATGCTGCTGCCATATGAGGAGGTGCTCGATCGGGCTACTTCGTCCCTACTCGCGGTCGGCACTCCGGTGGAGGAGGCGCGTCTCCAAGCAAGTTGGCTCGTCGAGGCGGACCTGCGCGGCCATCCCTCCCACGGGGTACGGCGGCTCCCGGTGCTCCTGGAACGAATCCGTAAAGGTCTGATCGTTCCGACCAGCACGCCGGAAACGACATGGCGGACACCTTGTCTGGCGTCGGTCGATGGCGGGCGTGGTCTCGGTCCACCAACCATGGTGAGAGTTATAGACGAGCTCGCCCACAGGGTTGAGGAGCAGGGAATCTCCCTCGCGGGAGTGCACAACTGTGCCCACCTGGGGATCCTCGCTCCCTACCTCGAGACGATCACCGCTCAACAGCTCGTCGGCGTGATTCTCACGACGAGCGAGGCTCTAGTGCACCCTTTCGGAGGACGCGAGAGAATGCTCGGAACCAACCCGATCGGGATAGGCGTGCCGGCTGCGCCGAACCCGCTCGTGGTCGATCTTGCTACCTCCGTGGTCTCGATGGGGAAGGTGCTCGACCACCTCGAGAGAGGGCTCGATCTAGAGGCGGGCTGGGCTGTAGATGCTGACGGCAACCCGACGACCGACCCTCTCGCAGCCACGGTCGGGGCGCTGAGCCCCTTCGGAGGTCCCAAAGGGTACGCGCTCGGTCTTGCCATTGAAGCCCTGGTGGCTACTCTCACCGGCACAGCTCTGGGCAAGGCCGTCGGCGGAACGCTTGACACCAACATGCCCGTCTCGAAGGGAGATCTTGTCCTCCTCATACAGCCGCGTATCCTGGCGGGCACTGACTCTTTCGACCAAGTGTCTGACTACCTCTCCAACGTCCGGTCAAGCCAGCCGCGCTACGCCACGGAACCCGTTCGTGTACCCGGCGATGGAACTCGCCACCGCCGTGCAAGGTTCTTGGAAAAGGGCCTTGATATTGATGACGCTTTGTGGGATCAACTCCTTGACTGCTCTACAACTCAGATTCACTCTCTGAGAGGCACCCTTCATGAAGAACCGTATCGTCGGATGCGTGATCCACGGTGATGACTTCTCGCCTTACTGAGTTGCCTATCGGGCCTACCGGTATGCGGGCACCAAAAGAGATACTCTTCGGACCCGGAACCATTGATCTCACTGGATCAATCGCTCGCTACACTGGATCACGGGTGTTTCTGTGCTCAGATCAACAACTCTGCCAAACACCCGCCTTTGAGCGACTTTGCTCATCCATTCGCACCGCGAACATTGCTGTCGATATCTTTGTCGACACACCACCCGATGTACCACTTTGGGCAGTACAGCAGTGTATAGCAGAAGCGCGGGCCTCCGCGGCTGACGTTGTAGTCGGCTTCGGCGGCGGCTCTTCAATCGATATGGCAAAGCTAGCTGCGATCGGAATCGCTCATGACCAACCCCTCGAGTCTTTCTATGGAGAGAACATGGTCCCGGGGCCATGTCCGCCTGTCATCGCTATTCCTACAACCGCGGGCACAGGATCCGAGGTCTCACCGGTCGCTGTCATCGAGGATCCATCACGTCGAGCCAAGGTTGGCATCGCTTCTCGATACGTTGTCCCAACTGTGGCAGTCTGCGACCCGGAGACGACTCTGTCCTGCCCACCGCTAGTGACAGCCTACTCCGGAATGGACGCTCTTGTGCATGCGGTTGAGTCTTTTACCTCCAAAAGACGACCCCATGACTGGATCGAGTATCCAGGCGCGATATTTACTGGGAAAAATGCCCTGTCTGACCTCTATGCAATCCATGCTATCCGGATCATTGCACACTCCATCGAACGCGCGATGAGTCGACCAGATGATCTCGACATTCGTTCTGACCTGCTTTACGCAAGCCTGCTTGCCGGACTGGCCTTTGCTCGCTCCGGTACCGCTGGTGCACACGCTCTCCAATACTCGATAGGCGTACTTACAAACACGCCACACGGTCTTGGTGTGGCCCTACTGCTTCCATACGTTCTCGACTTCATACTGCCATTTGCGATTGATACCCTATCCGATGTCGCGCAGTGCTTGGGGGTCTCCGCCGACGAGAAAGCAGATAGTGCTCGGAATGCCATACTTGAGATCCGCCGTATGGGACGGGCGGTGGGGATACCCACGTCGCTGCAAGAGATCGGGTTGGACCGAAGCCAGCTCTCGCTAGTCGCCCAACAGTCGGTTACCTTCACTCGGCTCACCGCTAACAGTCCACGTAACCTCGACGAGGCTGCACTCTCGCAGATACTGGAATGTGCGTTTTATGGCGATGTGTCTGAGGGCTTTCCCGTCGGATAGTCACCTCATCGGCGTCGAGGACGACGGATCAACCATCGTCGTGTCTCTGGTCCGGTCGCCGGTGGCGTCCCAGTTCCGGTGTAAATCGGTGACGGGCGCAGGCTCCTTTCGATTACGAGACGTCTGTCGCACCAAGGCTGAATACTGAGAGGTGCCCGTTACACGAACGGCACACGCGCCGGCCGCTCTGCTAGGCGGCTGCCATCTCGTCGAGAGAGGAGAGGTCGAGCGGTACGTCGATGCCGAGAGGAGCTAGCACGGTCTGGGCGCGACGGAGGACACTCAGCGCCGCCCCCCGCCTCCCCTGGTCGTAGAGGATCTTGGCAACTCTGAGGTAGCGGTCGTCCTCGAACGGGGCGAGGTCGAGCGAGCGCTCCACCATCCGCCGAGACTCGTCCAGGTCGCCTCGGCGAGCGGCTTCAACTGCGCACAGGTCGAGCACGTCGAGCATCGCTCGCCGGGCGGTCTCGCGCGCTTTGTCGGCCCACGGCTCGTACGGGTCGTCCGGCAGGAGGTCGCCACGGTAACGGGCGATGGCCGATCGAGCGACGGCGAGGGCGCGTCCGGGGTCGCCGCCGAGGAGGAGGCGGGCTTGGCGGGCATCGCGGTGGAACTGGATGAGGTCGACTCGGACCCCTTGCCCGAGCACGAGGACATCCCCGTCGCGATCTATGGTCTCGGGCGCCACCTCTCTCAACCGGCTTAGCACGGTGCGCAGCCGGTTGCGCCCGACGGACGGGTCGCCGTCGGGCCACAGCGCCTCGATCGCTTGTTCCGCCGGCACCCGACCGTCGTTGACGGCGACCAACTTCAGCAGTTGAGCCGGCTGGCCCGGTCCGACGGGCACTGGGCGGCCGCCGCGGCTGAGCTCGAAACGCCCGAGGACTGCAAGCACAACGGGCAACGATGTCGCCTCTAGCGCTGCTGCCGCCGGAGACCCCGTCTGGGCTGCCAATCCGAGCAGTGCCTCGCTGACCTCGCGTTCTCGGATCAGCGGGAGCTGAGGCTGTCCCAGCCGGGCGGCCTCCTCGAACGCCTTGGCCGCCAAGGCTCCTGCCGCCGGGTCACCACGGCGCCAGGCGGCGTGAGCCCGCAACAAGGTGACCCTCCAGCGCTCACGAGGGTAGATCCCGTGCTGGTGAACCACAGCCAACCGCTCCTCCGCCAGGAAGGGATCGCCATGACGGGCGAGCAATGCACACTCGGCCATGGCGACCATCCGTCCGTAGCTCTGCGGGTCCGACTGTGCGCGCTGAAAATACTCCGAGGCGACTGCGGTATGGCCGACCCGGTCGAGACAGTCGGCTGCCTCGGCGAGAAAGTCTGCGCCGGCGGCTGCCCACCAGTCGGCGATGTTCGCCTCCACCAGGTGGGCCTCCTCGAGCGCGGCCGCGGCATCGTCGCGATACGAGGCGAGAAACATCCGCTCCCAGTGGACCAACGCCACCTGAAACGTGTCGTCGCCTGCGCTGCGAAGGACCTCGTCGAGA
>JASHRK010000263.1 GCA_030037405.1 Acidimicrobiales bacterium
TGCCGGTTTAGCGGTCGTCGGTTCGGTAGCGCCTCAGGGCGGGCGGGACACCGGCGGTGAGGTCGTGACGATCAAAGGCTTCGGGCTCGAGGACGTCACTTCCGTGAACTTCGCCGGGACGAGCCCGACGACCTCCTACCGGATCCTGCGGCATACCGAGTCCTTGCTCCGTTTCGTTGCCCCAGCCGATCTGCCGAGCGTCGACCTGATCGAGCCGTGCACCGCCGCAGGTTGTACGAGACCGAGCAGCAACGTCGCCACGGCAGCCGTCACGTTCGTGTTCTTCAACGTCGCCAACCCGTCCGTCTCGGGAGTCTCACCTCGAGCCGGGCCGGCGAAGGGCGGCACCAAGGTGGACATCTACGGCGACAACGTCGACGGCGCCACTGCCGTGCTCTTTGGAGGGACCAGGGCGACTCACATCACAGAGGGTGGCGGCTACCCCGATGGCAACCCTTACGAGATCGCCGTGAGGGCGCCACGGGGCATGCCAGGACGAAGCGTCGCCGTTACCGTCGTCACAGGAGCAGGAAGGAGCTCCCCCTCACCTGAGGCGCGATACCGCTACGACCCTGTGGGCAGTCGTCGCCCGCGGGCCGTAAGCATCCTGCCCAACCCGCCGGCCGGACCTCAGCCTCTCGCGAAGTCCTCCACCATCTCGCGCGCCTCGCCGTCACGGTACTGGACCGGAGGCGACTTCACGAAGTATGCGGAGGGCCCGATGAGAGGCCCGCCGATCCCGCGATCAAGGGCGATCTTGGCACAGCGCAGGGCGTCGATGATGACTCCGGCGGAGTTCGGAGAGTCCCAGACCTCGAGCTTCAGCTCGATGTTGAGTGGAACGTCGCCGAAGTTACGTCCTTCCATCCGGATGTAGGCCCACTTGCGGTCCTCGAGCCAGGGGACGTGGTCGGAGGGGCCGATGTGGACGCTGCCCTCGGCAAGGCCGTGCTCGATCTGGCTTGTGACGGCCTGGGTCTTCGAGATCTTCTTCGACTCGAGGCGGTCTCGCTCGAGCATGTTGCGGAAGTCCATGTTCCCGCCCACGTTCAGCTGGTAGGTACGGTCGAGAACGAGGCCGCGATCCTCCAACAACCGGGTGAGCACCCGGTGGACGATGGTCGAGCCGACCTGGCTCTTGATGTCGTCGCCGACGATCGGCACGCCGGCTTCGGTGAAGCGCTTCGCCCAGTCGGCGTCGCTCGCTATGAACACCGGGATGGCGTTGACGAATGCCACCTTGGCCTCGAGTGCCGCGGAGGCGTAGTGCTTCTGGGCGAGCTCCGAGCCGACAGGCAGGTACGAGACGAGGACCTCCGCCCCGCTCTCGCCAAGCACCTCCGCCACGTCGACCGGGTCGGCAGGTGACTCCTCGACCGTGTCCCGGTAGTACCGGCCGAGGCTGTCGAGAGTGGGTCCTCGCTGCACGGCCAGGCCCAGGTGGGGCACGTCGGCGAAGCGAATGGTGTTGTTTTGGCCGGCGAGGATCGCCTTGCCCAGGTCGAGGCCGACCTTGGCGGCATCGACGTCGAAGGCGGCGACGACCTCGACGTCCGACACGTGGTAGCCGCCGAGGGTGACGTGCATCAGGCCGGGCACCGAGTCCGAGGGATCGGCGTCGCGGTAGTACTCGATCCCTTGCAGGAGGGAGCTCGCGCAGTTGCCGACGCCCGCGATGGCGACCTTGATCTTGCCCGAGGGGGTCATAATCTCTTCCTTCTTGGCTGTCAGGAGACGTCTGTCTCGGTTCGTGTGTACGCCGAGCCGTTCTGCTCGGTGGTGATGAGGTGCTCGATCCAGGCGAGCTCACGGGCGAGCGAGTCCACCGTGTGCTCGGCCACCTGGCAGGCGTACCGGTCGCCCGGGAGCTGTGGTGAAGCCGTCGCTGTCCTGGCTGTTACCAGCCGCTCGCGCACGTGGCGCCGCTGGCTCTCGAGAAGGTCAAGCCTCCTCTCCCCGGTCATGTGCCGAGCGAACGACCACCGCAGCAGGAAGGCACGGTCCTGGTCGGAGCGGACGCTGTCCTGCGCGAGAAGGGACTCGAAGAGCTTGTCGCCTGCGGCGGTGAGCTCGTAGACCCTGCGCCCGCGTGTGCCGGCGGCACTGCGGGCGGTCGCACGCGCCGCCCCTGCCGTAAAGGCGGCCCGAGCTGCCAGGCGGGCACGGAACGCCGCCTTCTCGCCCGACAACGATCCCGTCAAGGGGATCACCGCAGCCGACAAGGACTCGGCCGGATCTACCTCGCGTACCGCGCCGGAACGCTCGAGGCGGGCGAGAGCAGGATAGAGAGAGCCGAACGAGAGACTTCCGAGGAGTCCGACGCCGCTGCGCAACCGCTTGCGCAAGTCATAGCCGTGCATCGGGCTCTCCTTCAGGAGTCCGAGTATCGCCAGCTCCAGCACTCCCCTCAATATAGCAAGTCGACATATCTAAGCGATACATCGAGATTCCAAATCGCGTCGGTCCCGCCTGCGGCTCGTCGGGGGCACCGGTCTACGCTCGGGAGCGGTGCGTGAGGCGCGAGAGCGGGGAACAGACAGCGGGAGCGGCAACGTCGCCCCAGGCTGGTACCGCGATCCTTCCGGTCAGTCGGCGTGGCGCTGGTGGGACGGTCGTCAGTGGACGGGTTGGCTCTCGCCGCCGGTCGGCGCTGGCGGCGAGACGGCCGCCAGCACGGCGTCGCCGTTAGCGGTCTCCGAGTCCCGACGTCCACCGGCCGCGAAGAGGCCCGAGCCTGTTCCGCCAAGCCAGAGGCGGCGCGCGCTGGGCGAGCTCCTGCTCGTGCTGGCGGTCTTCCCGCTTCCCTACGCCGTGAGCGCGGTCACCGATCTTGTCTCGGCTGCTGTCGGCGAAGGTTCCGGCCAGCGAACGCCGGTCCTCATCAAGGGCCATGCCGCCGCCTCGTTCCCCCTCGAGCTCATCTTGATCCTCGAGCCCTTCGCGGCCGCCGCCCTTGCCGCCTACCTCCTCTCGGTGCCCGGGTCTTTCGCGAGCGAGTGGAAGGGAAAGGGGGAGGGGGGCTTACGGGCTCTCGGCCTCGACGGGCGCCAATGGCGGGGTGACCTCGCCCTCGTGCTCGGAGTCTTCGTCGTTTGCTTTGCCATCCCGATCGAAGGGGGATCCATCATCCTCCACGATCTCCACGTGCACGTCTTCTCGCCGGGAACAGGGGCGCCCCCGGTTACTTCTCCGTGCTCGACGTGGCGAACGGCATCACGTCAGGCATCGTCGAGGAGATCGTGGTGCTCGGCTTTCTCGTGCGGCGGCTCGAGCAGCTCGGGTTGCGCGACTGGCAGATCCTTGCCATCGGCGTCGCCGTACGTGCCTCGTATCACCTCTACTACGGCTGGGGGGTGCTGCCCATCCTCGTCTGGGCGGCATTGAGCATCGTCCTCTACAGGAGGTACCGCAGGCTCTGGCCGTTCGTGATCGTCCACGTTCTCTGGGACACGAGCCTGTTCGTCGCCTCGGCGATGAGCACCCATGCCGGCTCCGTCTTCCTGCTGGCCGAGGCGGCCGTCCTCCTTCCCGTCAGCATTGGCCTCTTCCTGTGCTGGCGCGACCAGATCCCGATCGGTCCCGCGTCGACCCCGTAATTCGGCGGTACCCTCTCAACGATGTCCGAGGTACGGAGCGGGTCGCAAGGCTACTGGGGCGAAGCGGGACCGCCGGG
>JASHRK010000264.1 GCA_030037405.1 Acidimicrobiales bacterium
AACAAGAGCGACTGTAATCCCACCATCGTCTCCTCCCCGGTGGACTACCACTCATGTAATTACATGGTTGTAACCATCATCCTCCGATTCGCGGCGTTGCGCAAGGGGGCGGGCGAGAAATATCGGGAACATCAGCTCCGAGGCATTGCCGCAAGAGGCGCGGGCCTTCGGCCACGTGGATGCCGAGAGGTGAGCTACGGGCTCGGAGCGGCAGTTGCCTCCCCGCTCAGGCAAGCCTGCGCCGGGCCGGGCGGCGGCGGCGGCTCGATGTCATGGACCTCCGGTTCTCTATGAAGTCCACGAGCACGTAGTCGCCGAGAGTCTCCGGCGTCGTGAAGAAGGCGCGACCCCGGTTCAGCTCCGTGATCTTCTCAACGAAGCTGCGCAGGTGGCCGGTGGCGTCGAGGGCAAAGGTGTTGAGACGGATGCCTTCGCGTGTCAGCCTCATCACCTCCGCGAGCGTGGCGTCGACCGTCGCCCGCACGGGCGGGTAGTTGAAGAACACCTCGCCGTCCTCGAGCAGGTGGGCGGTCGGCTCTCCGTCGGTGATCATGACGATCTGCTTCGTGCCGGTCTCGCGCGAGAGCATCCGCCGGGCGAGGAGGAAGGCGTGCTGCATGTTCGTGCCGTAGACGAAGTCCCACATCACGCCGGGCAGCTCCTGCGGGCGGATCTCTCGCGCCAGCTCGGAGAAGCCGACGATCCCGAGATAGTCCCGCGGGAACTGGCTCGAGATGAGCGAGTGAAGCGCCATGGCGACACGTTTTGCCGCCAGGAAGTTGTCACGCATGGGCATCGAGAGGGACAGGTCGACGAGGAGCACGGTGGCGCAACGGTTGAGGTGCTCCGTCTGCTCCACCTCGAAGTCGTCAGCCTGCAGTCGCACCGGGAAGCGGACCGAGGCTCTTACCGTGCCTGCAGCCCGCCCGAGGCGACCTTCGCCCCTGGACGCCTCATCGCGGAGGTGGCCGTCTTCGGACCGGGTGGCATCCCCGCCGAGCAGGGAAGCCTCCCGGGCGATGGCGTTTCGCACCGTGCGCTCGATGTCGAGGTTGAAGGGATCGCCCAGCTCGTAGGGCTTCGTCTGCTCGGCACGCTCGTGGCCCGAGCCGCGCTCGAGGACCTCGTGGCTCCCGAAACGGTCCCTGGAGAGGCCCGCGAAGAGCTCACGGAGGGCTCGCTGCCCGATCCTGCGAAGGCCGCGGGGCGTGAGCTCCAGCCTTCCCTCACGGGTCTCGACGAGACCGGCGCCCTCCAGCCTCTGGGCCACCTTCGCCAGCTCGTCCAGGGAGGCGGTGAGATCTGGTCCGAGCAGCTCTCTCGCCCTCGCGAGATCGACCTCTGCCAGCGCCCCGGGCTGGGGAGGGCCCGAGAGGAGCCTCTCCAGCTGATCGAGATCCGCCAGTCTCGCGAAGAGGTCCGAAGCCTCGGCGAGCCCCGGAGCCTCCATTCCCGAGAGGCCCACCCTCTGCTCCCACGGCGCCTCCGGGAAGAGCGAGCGGAGGTTCGAGCCGAGCCTGCTCACCTGCCAGGAGAGGTCCATGTCCCGTAGAAGCTCGTCCATGAGCTCCTGTAGCTGCTGGCGCTGGCCCGCGGTCATGGAGGCGAGCATGGCGGAGGTCGCCGCCATTCGCCCGGCCAGCTGCTCGAGGAGCTCGTCGAGGCTGGCGGGAGCGCCCGGGAAGAAGTCGCCGAACTCCGCCATGAAATCCTCGAAGCTCGGGTCGAGCTCCTCGCCGCCCTCGCGCTGCTCGATCATCCTGTTCAGGCGGTCGAGAGCCTGTCGGAGCCGCTCGCGCTCGGGTTCCCCGAGGTTCTGAAGGGCGCCCGCCGCCTGGTCGAGGTAGGACTGGACGACCTCCTGGCGGAGCCTCTCCATCAGCTCCTCGAAGTGCTCGCGGGCCGCGCTCGAGGTGAAGTCGTAGTCGGAGAGGCCCCTCACCTTCCCGGCAAGGTCGTCGGGGAGGAGACCGAGCTGCATCTCGCGCTCGGCCACGGCCTCCTCGGTCACCTCTTGCCGGCGCTCGTCGCCCGAGTCCCTCGCCCTCTCGGCGAGCTCTCTCAGAGCCTCCCGCTCCTCGGCGACGATCTCCTCCAGCTCGGCCGCGATCTCCGAGTAGACCCCGCCGAGATCGAACTGCTCGCGCTCTTGCCGGCGACGCTCCCGAATCGCCTCGAGAAGCTCTTGCAGGCCCGCCACGTCCCTGCCGTTTCGGTCGCGGAACCCCTGCTGTAGAAGGCGGCGAATCGCTGCGTTGAGGTCGCCGTGGTAGAGGAGGTCGTCCTGTATCTCGGAGAAGATCGCCTCGGCGTCGAGGTCGTAGCCCTCCTGGCTTCCGTCCCAGCGCGAGTAGAGGTAACCCTTCACGACCTCTCACACCCTCGAGCGGTAGGTCGCCCTCGCCCCTGCCAAGTCCTTGTTGAGCCGCTTGCTCAGGTGCAGGCCCTCGAGGACGAGCTCCAGGGAGCTGGCGAGCATCCCGGCGCTCTCGGAGCCCGCGAGGGCGAGCGCCGGCTCGCGAAGCGGGGGGATCGCCTCGATCGTGGAGACGTACTCGGCGGAGGCGAGATCCGGACCGACATGTGCCACCTGGCCGTCCTCGAAGCTGCCGAGGACGTGCCCGAGCTGATCGGTCGGGCAGTGCGCCCGATAGGTCTCGAGCACCGCCACCCTGATCAGCTTCTCGACGACCTCTTCGTCCTCGCCGTCCTCGAGCGACTCGATCTCGAGCTTGCCGAGAGTGGAGGAGGCGAGCGCCTCGAGGTCGCTTACCCGGGGGACCGCCTCTCGCTCGCCGTGGAGCACAGATCGGCGAACCGCTGCGGCCGCAAGGGTCTCGTAGTTGGAGACGCTCAGGCGGACGGACACGCCTGAGCGCTGGCTCACGCGAGGCGAGCGCCGGGCGAGCTGGCTCAGCCGGGCGACGATCTCCGCCATGAAATAAGGGACCTCGACGCGCAGGCCGGTGTCGTCGATCGTGGCAGCCTCCTGGGCGATGATGGCAAGCTCAGTCTCCACGTCTGGCGGGTAGTGGGTCCGGACCCGGGAGCCGAAACGGTCCTTGAGCGGCGTCACGATCCTCCCCCGGTTCGTGTAGTCCTCCGGGTTCGCCGTAGCCACGAGCATGAGGTCGAGCGGGAGACGTATCTTGTGGCCCCGTATCTGGACGTCGCGCTCCTCGAGGACGTCGAGGAGACCCACCTGGATCCTCTCTGCGAGATCGGGCAGCTCGTTGATGGCGAAGATCCCGCGGTTCGTCCTCGGCACGAGGCCGTAATGGATCGTGAGCTCGTCGGAGAGGTAACGGCCCTCGGCGACCTTGATCGGGTCCACCTCCCCGATGAGATCGGCGATGGACGTGTCGGGCGTCGCTATCTTCTCGCCGTAGCGCTGCGATCGGTGCAGCCAGGCTATGGGAGCGTCGTCGCCCAGCTCCGCCACGATCTCCCGTGCCCGGCGGCTGACAGGATCGTAGGGGTCGTCGTTGACCTCAGAGCCGGCGACGACCGGTGACCATTCGTCGAGCAGCTGCACGAGAGAGCGGATGATGCGGCTCTTTGCCTGTCCCCGCTCCCCGAGAAGGATCATGTCGTGCCCGGCGATCACGGCGTGCTCGATACCCGGCAGGACGGTGTCGTCATAGCCGAGCACCCCGTCGACGACCGGCTCGCCCGCCCCCAGCCGGCCGAGGAGGTTCTTGCGCATCTCGTGTTTCACCGGCATCGACTGCCAGCCCGATGAGCGCAGCTCCCCTACCGTACGGGGAGCCGGCGGCGAGGAGACGGCCTGGTGGGAGCGAGCTGGCACCGAGCCCTTCGACGTGTTGGTCATCACTTCGAGACTAGGCGCCCGCGCCGAGGGGCCAGAGTCGCCCAGACGGGGTCGTTGGTGGGAAGATCACGAGGTCCGTCATGGGGCCGTAACGAGAGCGGGTACGGTCGGCGGTGACGAGGTAGGCCTCGAGAGAAGGAGAGGGAGCCCGCGTTGAGCGTGGTGGAAGAGAGCCCCGCAGTACCGATCCCGGTCAAGATCGGCCGCACCAGGGGGGGACCGCCTCTCTCGCAGGTCCTACGACG
>JASHRK010000265.1 GCA_030037405.1 Acidimicrobiales bacterium
CTTACGTCGCGCTGGCGAACGTACCACCGAGGAGATCGACATCGTCGGAGTCGGCCGCGGGAGTGTCACCGTCGTGGGAGAAGCAAAGTGGCAGGAGCGAATGCTCGACGTGTCGATCCTGCCCCGCCTGCGTGAGTACAAGCTGCCTGCCCTCGTTCAAGCGGGTTTCAAGCTTGCAAAGGACTTAGACATCGTGCTGCTTGCCAGGCGCGGCTACACCGCCGGTCTGCACCGGGCTGCGTCAGCCGACCCGCACCTGCACCTCATCGATGTCGCCACCGACCTCGCAGACGAATCTACGCCAGAATAATCTACTGTAGCGTAGACTAGTGGCAGCTCGCTCCCAACGTGTCAGGCGGCGATCGCCTCGAAGTAGTGACCCGCGTCGAGGTCCTCAAGGAGGCCGACGTGAGTCGGCTCCCAGCCGAGGAGGTCACGGGTCCGCTCGCTCGACGCCGGACCGTCGAGCCCGACGAACATGCCGAGGAAGCCGAAGTGCTCGCTCGCGTCCTCCGGCGGGATCGAGACGGTGGCAGCGTCGAGATGGCGCCCGATGACGTCGGCGATGTCACGAAACGCCACACCTTCGTCGGCCACCCCGTGCAACCGCGTCCCGGCCGGTGCCTTCTCGAGGGCGAAACGGTACAGGCGAGCAGCATCCAGGGTGTGCAGTCCCGTCCAGCGGTTGGCGCCGTCGCTCACATAACCGGACACGCCTTTGGCACGTGCGGTGTCGATTAGCCGGTGGGCGAACCCGTGGTGGTCGAGCGTGCTGTGCACGATCGGTGCGAGGCGGACGACCGAGGAACGGACGCCTCGCTCGGCGAGCGCGACCGTGAAGTTCTCGGAGTCAACCCTCGGCCCGCTCGGCAACGTGTCCTCTTCGGTCCCGATCCGTCCCGGGGCGGCGAGGGCGAGCAGGAGCGTCCCCGAGGTGGTGACGAACGGCTTGCCGGAACCCTCCAGCGCGGCCCCCATCGCCTCGACAGCGGCGAGGTCGAAGCTGGCGGCGGCGGGGATGTTCTCGAGTTCGTGCTTGAAGGCGAGGTGGGCTACACCGTCGGCCGAGGCCGCAGCTTCGGCGAGCGCTTCGAGGTCGTCGAGGTCGCCCCGAAGGATGTCCGCCCCGAGGGCTTCGACCTTGGCAGCTGCGGCATCCGAGCGGGCAAGTCCGACGACCCCGTGCCCGTTCTCGAGGAGCTCGCTCACGAGCGCAGAACCGATGTGTCCGGACGCTCCGGTGACGAAGACACGCATAGGAATACCTCCATGTTGAAGTGCCCGGCCGGCGAGGCGTGGGCACGAGTAATGTCAGTTGCTGTCATCACTATACCGCAGTGATGGCAGTAGCTGACATCACTCCTCCCGGCCGGTACCATCGAGGCGATGGGTAGATGGGAGCCGAACGCGCGCGGCCGCCTCGAGAAGGCGGCCATGGAGCTGTACGGGGAGCACGGCTTCCACCAGACGACCGTGACCGAGATCGCCGAGCGGGCCGGGCTCACGGAGCGGACCTTTTTTCGCCACTTCGCCGACAAGAAGGAAGTCCTCTTCTCCGGAGCAGCTTCGCTGCAGGAGTTGCTCGTGCAGGCGGTCGATGACGCACCGGAGCCGCTGGCGGCGATAGACGCCGTCGGCGTGGCCCTGGAGGCGGTTGCCGAGGCGATGCAAGAGCGCCGCGACTTTGCCAAGTGGCGTCAGGCGATCATCGCCGCCAACCCTGACCTGCAAGAGCGCGAGCTCATCAAGCTCGCCTCTCTCGGCTCGGCCCTCGCTGCCGCGCTTCGCGAGCGTGGCGTGGGCGAGACGGCCGCGAGCCTGGCAGCCGAGAGCGGGATCGCCGCGTTCCGGGTGGGGTTTGAACGGTGGATCGGCGAGGCCGGGGAGACCCGCACGTACCGCCAGATCATGAAGGAGTCCTTGAAGGAGCTAAAGGCCGTCACGAGCGGCCGCACGCCGCCCACCCGCACGCCGCCCGCCCGCACGCCGAGGGGCCGCGAGCGACCGCACGCTCACCGCTGACGCCCGCCGACGCCCACCGACGGCGTCAGTCACCGACGCAGAGATAGGCCGCTGTGTTGCCCACCTCGTCGGCGGGCGTGTAGCTGTTGATGAGAAGCGAGATCCTTGTCCCGCTGAGCAGGGCGACGCCAAGCGGCTGGCCCGTGGTGACATCTGTCGCATAGCAGCTGAAGGAGTGGGCAGACGTGAACGTCGAGCTTCCCGAGAACGTGACGGTGACCGTCTTCCCCGTCATCACCACTTGGCCGGTGACCACGTGATCCTGGGTCAGGGCTTGGCCGCCGGCGGTGTAGACCGGCAGGCTCGGATCCGAAGCCGACGAGCCGCCCGATGCGCCCTGTGCTCCCTGAACCCCTTGCGCCCCCTGCTGCCCCTGGGCTCCCTGGTAACCCTGCAGGCCCTGGAAGCCCTGGTAACCCTGAACCCCCTGCGCCCCCTGCTGACCCTGGAAGCCCTGCTGGCCCTGCGAGCCCTGCGAGGTCCCCGACCCCGAGGCGCCCTGTGCTCCCTGAACCCCTTGCGCTCCCTGCTGCCCCTGGGCTCCCTGGTAGCCCTGCGGACCCTGGAAGCCCTGGAAACCCTGAGCGCCCTGAGTGCCTTGCTGGCCCTGCTGGCCCTTCCGGCACTTCCAGAGCGAGTTGACGGCGGCGCCGTTCCCGCTCGAACAGCGGTTGGCGCCCTCGGTCTTCGTGGTCGCCGAGGCGATCGGCGATGCGATGCCGGCGGCTGCCGCCGAGGCGATCCCGGTGCTGATCAGCAGCGCGGCAGCACCCGAGGCCTGCTTGAGACGGGACGGCGGTGGGGTGTACCGCTTTGGTCTGTCGCCAGCGGTTCGAGGATTGCGCACGGGGGCCACCTCCCTTGATAGGTTGCCCGGCAAATCTACCCCTGTCATCGGCTGTTGAAACCGGGAAAGAGCCCGCCGGCCGACGGAGTGGAGCCGGGTCGAGGTCGCCGAGGACCGACGGCAGCTCTGACGGGACGAGATCAGCGCCGCCCGCAGTCCGCCCCTGCGCAGAGGCGGCGATCCACGGTGCTAACGGCCGACGGAAGCCCCCGCCAAGGCGGCGACCACGCCAAGGGCGCCTGCGCCGACGATGGCGACGACGACGCCCTTGCGCAGCTTGAGCAACCAGAGGGCGGCGGCTCCGAGCACGCCGAGTTGCCAGAGGTGCCCGAGAGCCAGGCCGAGAGGGATGGAAGAGCCGGCGATGGCCCCGATGACCGACGGGCCGGCGCCGGAGAGGAACGCCTGTATCGAGGCGTTGGCCCTGATCTGCTCGAAGTGTGGCCCGCCTGCCACGACGAAGAGAAACGACGGCGTGAACGCGACGAGCGCCGCGATCGCTCCCCCCTTGATCCCGTCTGCGGCGTAGCCGACGACGGCGACGGTCTGGACCACGGGACCTGGGGTCACCTGCCCGAGGGCGACGGCGTTCAGGAACTGGGCTCCCGTCATCCAGTGGTAGGTCGTCACGACGTCGTGCTGCATGAGCGGGATGATCACGAAACCGCCGCCGTACGAGAGGGCGCCGACCTTGAACGCCACCCAGACGAGAGCTCCGAGCCCGCCGCTCAGGGCGGCGTGGCCCAGGGCGGCAAGGGCGAAGCCCCGCTTGCCATCGGGCGGCACCTGCGTCTCTCCGCCGCGGCCCTCGCGCCGGACGGCAGTCTCGGCGAGGCCACAGGCCAGGAGGACGAGCACGAGATAGCTGCCGATCGTGGCGGCCGCGGCGCCGCCGACGAGGGCGTAGAGGATCCAGCGGAGGTGTCTCCCCCGCCCATCGCCGGCACGGGCCCAGCTGGCCGGGACGAAACCGACGGCGGCGTTCACGGCAACCGCGGGGACGGCAGCCCCGGCGCCTGCTGCGGCGCCGAGGATCCAGTCCGGCGGGTGGCGGGCGAGGAAGAGGGCAGCAAGCGCCAGGATGGCGACGAACCCAGGGACGATGAAGCAAAGGCCGCCGATGACGGCTCCGAGCCGACCCCTGAGGCGCCAGGCGCAGAAGATGGCGAGCTGTGTCGAAGCGGGCCCGGGAAGCAGGTTGCAGGTGGCGACGCCGTCCTCGAACTCGCCGGCGGTGAGCCAGCCCCGTTGGTCCACGCAGAGGCGCCGCAAGAGCGCGATGTGGGCTGGCGGGCCGCCGAAGCCGGTGACGCCGATCCGGGTCCACTCTCGAGCGACCGTGGCAACGCTGACTCGAGGCGTTGGCGCCGCCGCCTCGCCTTGCCGTGGCACCATGACGCTACGCCAGACCGAGGCAGGTCGCGGCACTCACGGCGACAGGACGTTAACGCAGAACAGCCTCGTGGACGTCAGGAGCTGCGGGCGCCGCTTCCGTCGCCTCGGTCGTCTCGGCCGCGGAAAGCTCCGAGGTCGCCTCGGCATAGTGGTACTTGCCGCCTCGCAGCCAGGAGGCGCCGGAGGCGACAAGACAGGCGCCAATGGCGAAGTCGAAGGCTTCGTGCAAGCCGCTGGCGAAGGGAGCCGAGATGAGGCTGGGGAAGAACCTGCGGCCGGTAAGGACGGCGACCTGCCGGTGAGAGAGGTGAGACAGGACCGCCGGGCCGACGAGATGCGCCACCGGGCTGTAGCCGAGGAAGGCTGCGAACAAGGTCGAGACCGGTGGCAGGTGTGCCACCTTGTACGCCACCGTTGCCGGCACGCCGTGGGTGACGAGCCCGTGGTACATCGCCGCCGGGAGCGTAGAGGAGAGGCCGAGGATCATGAGGGTGAAGAAGATGCCGATCGAGAGCACCTGGGCGCTGTTCTGGAAGGTCGAGTTCATTCCCGACCCGACTCCTCGGTGCTGCGGCGGGAGGCTGTTCATGACGCCTGCCCGGTTCGGTGCGGCAAAGGCGCCCATGGCGAGGCCGTTCAAGAGCAGGATGGAGCCGAAAGCCCAGTAAGAGAAGTCGACCGGGAGGAGCTCGAGGAGAAGAAACGAAGACGCCGCCACGACCATCCCTCCGGAGGCGAACGGGCGCGATCCGAAACGATCGGACAGGAAGCCGGAGACCGGCCCTGCCAGGAGGAAGCCGGTTGTGAGGGGGAGCATGTAGATGCCCGCCCAGAGAGGCGTCTGGCTGAAGCTGTAGCCGTGGCGGGGCAGCCATATGCCTTGCAGCCAGATGATGAGCATGAACATAAGCCCTCCCCGTCCCACGCTTGCGAGCAGGGAGGAGAGGCTGCCGGCGGTGAAGGCACGGATCTTGAACAGCGGCAGGCGGAACATCGGGTCCTTCACGCGGTGCTCGATGACCCCAAAGGCGATGAGGAGCGCCACGCCCCCGCTCAGGCAGCCGAGCACGAACGGGCTCGTCCAGCCCATCGTGGAACCGCCGTAGGGCTGGATCCCGTAGGTGATGCCGATCATGATCCCGACGAGCCCGAGAGCAAAGGTGATGTTTCCTGGCCAGTCGAGGTGGGCGGTCGACCGCCGGGGCACCTCGCGCAGCTTGTGGTAGGCCCAGACCGTGGCGAAGAGGCCTATCGGAACCGACACGAGGAAGATGAGGCGCCACTGGATCGGGGCGAGCACTCCGCCGAGCACGAGACCTATGAAAGAGCCGCTGATCCCCGCTACCTGGTTGATGCCGAGCGCCATCCCGCGCTGGTGCTCGGGGAAGGCGTCCGTCAGGATGGCGGCCGAGTTGGCGATGAGGAGAGCAGCTCCGACGCCCTGGAAGACCCTCATGACCACGAGCCAGGTGGCGCCGGCAGTGCCGGACATCCACGTCACCGTGAGCAGCAGGGAAAAGAACGTGTAGACGGCGAAGCCGAGGTTGTACATCTTCACGCGGCCGTACATGTCGCCAAGGCGGCCGAGGCTGACGACGAGGACGCTTGTCACGACCATGAAGCTCAAGATCATCCAGAGCAGGTAGAAGCTGTTGCCGGGGGCGAGAGGGTCGATCCGGATGCCCCGGAAGATGTCGGGCAGGGCGATCAGCATGATCGAGATGTCGATCGTCGCCATGAGCACACCGAGCGTCGTGTTCGAGAGGACGACCCACTTGTAGCGGTCCGGGTGGCTGCTGGCCGGGGGCGTCGCCCCGTTGAGGTCGTCGGCTCCGAGCAGGTCGAGCTCGCTCATCGCAAGTATTTTAGTTAGCGATAATTCATTGCTGAAACACTTTCCCGTGCGAGCGAGCGGCGAGGTGAGGCGAGCCGGGGACCGGCGGACCTCTCACCTACGATGTCCGCCGTGATGCCGAGATGAGCCCGCCGCCGCCGTCTGGCCGCCAGCTGAGCCTTCAGCTCGGCGAGAATTCGGCCGTCGTGACAGAGGTAGGAGCGACCTTGCGCCAGCTCATGGTCGGCGGCGAGGCCGTTCTCTGGGCCTTCGGCGCAGACGAGATCGCTCACGACGGTCGCGGGCAAGTGCTCGCCCCGTGGCCGAACCGCCTCGAGGACGGCGCCTACACCTTTGGAGGGCGCCAAGCGGCGGCAGCTCTCGACGAGCCGGAGCGATCAAATGCCATCCACGGCCTCGTGCGCTGGCTCGGCTGGTCCGTCGATCGCCTCCTGCCGAGCTCCGTCGAGCTCTCGGTCGTGCTCCACCCGCAACCGGCGTACCCGTGGCGGCTCGTGTTGCGCCTCACCTACTCGCTCACCGATCTCGGGATACTGGTCGGCTGCGACGTAGAGAACGTCTCGGACGAACCGGCACCCTTCGGCATCGGTTTCCATCCCTACCTCGTGGCCGGAGACGGCGGCGCCGACCGGGCCGAGCTCCGGCTGAGAGCGGCGGAGCGGCTCGTCCTCGACGAACGCGCCCTCCCGATCGGGAGGGAGAGCACGGCGAAGACCCGCAACGACTTCACCGCCGGCAAGGAGCTTGCCGGAGTCGTGCTGGACGACTGCTTCACCTCGCTCGTGCCCGAGAGCGACGAGGGCCCGGTCGGGGCCCGGGGAGCGGTATGGCGGGGCGTCCTCCGCTCGATGGACGGCAACCGCCAGGTCTCGGTCTGGGCCGAGGATGCCTTCGGCTACGCGATGGTCTACACGGGAGACACCCTCGCAGAAGCCGACCGCCGCCGCGCCGTTGCCATCGAGCCGATGACGTGCCCACCCAATGCCCTCCGGACAGGCGAGGGCCTCATAGTCCTCCCGCCCGGGGGCCGCTGGTCTTCGCGGTGGGGGATCGAGGCGCGCTGAGCCTCCGCTCCTAATTCAAGACCCGGCGAAGCTCCTCTATGAAGCTCGGGCCGATACCGCAGCAGCCACCGATGATGCGCGCTCCCGCGTCCTTGACCCAGCCGGCCGCCGTCTCGGCGAAGGCTTCCGGCGCGAGGTCGGAGCCGGTCCAGTTCGGCGGTGCCCACGTCCCCGACTCGGGATAGGCCCCGAAGGGCCCACGCCAGAGACGTCGGACGATCTCGAGGCCCGGCCCGGTCGCCTCCAGCGAGGAGTGCATGACGGTGACAGCCGCCAGCTCGGGTCGAAGGAGTGCCTCGAGGAGGTCCTCAAAGCTGCAGTCGTCCTCGAGCGCACGCACGTCTCCGTTCGACGAGAGGGCGGCGCTCACGCCGAGCCAGACGGGGAGTCCCGTCTCCAAGGCCGCCTCGACGGCGGGCACGCCGTGAGAGGGAGAGAGCATCATCTCGAGGGCGAGGAGGTCGACCCCGGCGTCTCTGAGGATGCCCGCCTGCTCGGCGAAGGCATCCCGGAGGGCTTCGCCCTCGACGGGCGCCTCCTCCTCCAGCATGAAGTCGACGGCCGCCCCGAGCGAGATCGACCCGGCGATGGCGACGTCCGGCCGGCGGAGAGCCTCACGGGCCGCTCTGGCGGCCTCGACCGCGGACCGGTTCGCCTCCTCGAAGCGGCTCTCGACACCGGCCCGGCGCAGCATCGGCCGCGAAGTCGCGTAGGTATTGGCGATGATCACGTCTGCGCCGGCGTTGATATACTCCTCGTGGATCTGTCGGACGAGGTCGAGGTGATCCAGGTTCGCCCGCCCGGACCAGGCCGCCCGGTCCATCGGGACGCCTCGGGCTTCTAGCTCGGAGCCCATGCCTCCGTCGATGACCACTGTGTCGCCGGCCTGGAGCCGCTCGCTCAAGAGATCTGCCGGGTTCATGGCCTGCTACCGCGCTGGCCGGATCTCGCCCCGCCTTCGGTCGTGCTCATCTGAGCCGAGAGGCTATCCGAGGACGACTCTCGCATCGAGCCCGAGGGCGCCGGAGGGGCTGACGAAGAGCGGGTTCACCTCCACCTCGGAGATCTCGGGGTGGGCTGCCGCCAACCTCGAGACGGCTGAGAGGGCCCGGGCGGCGCTCTCGAGGTCAAGCGCGGACCGGCCCCGCGTTCCGCCGAACAGGGCGGCCCCGCGGAGCGATCTCATGAGCTCGAGGGCGGTCGTCTCGTCGACCGGGGCGAGGGCGGCGGCGACGTCGTCGAAGAGCTCCGCGTAGAGCCCGCCGATGCCGGCGAGGGCGATGGGGCCGAAGCGCGGGTCAACGCGGGCACCGACGATGAGCTCGAGGCCGCCTGTGGTGGCCACCATCTGCTCGACCGAGTAGCTCGGCGGATGGAGCTTCGAGGTCATGTCGCTGTAACCGGCAGCCAACGCCGCCTCGTCCGCAATGCTGACGAGGACCCCACCGGCGTCGGACTTGTGGAGGCGACCGAGAGCCTTCAGGACGACCGGGTAACCGATCTCGGCGGCGGCGGCGCACGCCCCCTCGAGGTCTCGGACCTCCCGTGCCGGCGGGAAGGAGACGCCGGCGCCCTGGAGCAGCTCCCGAGCCTCGAAGTAGCCGGCCCCACCGAGCGGGCGAGCCGGCGCCGGCAGGTCGGGAAGCCCGCGGGGCGGACGTTCCTCGC